>NZ_JBWGQW010000021.1:0-31569 GCF_056332225.1 Thermus sp.
GCCAGCGCCGAGATCGGCCTGGTCTTCATGGGCCTCGCCCTGGTGACGGGGATGCTCTGGGCGAGGCCCACCTGGGGGGTCTACTGGACCTGGGAGCCCAGGCTCACCACCACGGCCATCCTTTTCGCCGTCTACGTGGGCTACTTCCTCCTGCGGGGGGCCATAGAGGACCCCGAGCTTCGCCAGAAGGCGGCGGCCGCCGTGGGCGTTTTGGGCTTCCTCAACGTGCCCATCAGCTACATGTCGGTGAAGTGGTGGCGGAGCCTGCACCAGACCCAGTCCATTGACCTCACCACGGGCAAGGTCCACATGGCCCCGGAGATGCTCCAGGTCCTCCTCTTCAACCTCCTGGTCTTTACCCTTCTGTACCTGGGCTTCGTGCGCTTCCGGGGCTTCCTCGAGGCCCGGGAGGAGGGGAGGGAGGAGGCGTGATGGAGGTCTTCGTCACCTGGGTCTACGCCCTCACCTACCTCACGGTCTTCGGCTACCTCGCCTATCTCTTTTGGCGCTACAGGAGGGTGCGGTGAAGGTCAAGTACGTGGTGGGCCTCCTGGTCATCCTGGGCGCCCTGGGCTACATGGTCTTCGGGGGGCTTGGGCGGAACCTGGTCTACTTCCTCACCCCCTCGGAGTACCTGCAGGACCAGGCCAAGTACCAGAACCGCCCCGTGCGCCTAGGGGGGCTCGTGAAGCCCGGGACCGTCCAGTACGACAGGGACAGGCTGGAGCTCCGCTTCGTCCTCACGGACGGGGTGGCGGAGGTGCCCGTCCTCCATAGGGGCACGCCCCCCGGCATGTTCAAGGAGGGCCAGGGGGTGGTGGTGGAGGGGCGGTTTGCGGGCGGGGTCTTCCAGGGCACCAACCTTTTGGTGAAGCACTCGGAGACCTACCAGCCCCCCAAGGCGGGCTGGACCCCGGAAGAGGTGCGCAAGCTCATTGAGGAGGCCAAATGACCCCGGCCCTTCTCGGCAACCTCTCGGTGAGCCTGGCCCTGGCCTTTAGCCTCCTCGGCCTCGCCCTCGCCCTCCTCGCTTACCTCCAGGGGGACGGGCGCTTCCTTAGGGGGGCGAGGGCCCTGGTCTTCCCCGCCTTCCTCGCGGCCCTCGCCGCCTTCCTCGCCCTGGAGTGGGCCCTCCTCGCCCACGACTTCAGCCTGGCCTACGTAGCCCGGAACCACTCCACCAAGGACCCCCTCTGGGTGACCCTGGTGACCCCCTGGGCGGCCCTCGAGGGCAGCATCCTCCTCTGGGGCCTCCTCCAGACCCTCTACACCCTGCTCGCCAGCAAGAAGCCCCTGGACCCCTGGCGGGCCTCCCTGGTCCTCGCCGTGCTCTACGGGGTCCAGGTCTTCTTCTTCGGGGTCATGGCCACCATCGCGAGCCCCTTCGCCACCCTTCCCAATCCGCCGGGGGAAGGCGTGGGGCCGAACCCCCTACTCCAGAACCACTGGATGATGGCCGTCCACCCCGTGCTCATGTACCTGGGCTTCGTGGGCCTCAGCGTGCCCTACGCCTACGCGGTGGCGGCCATGGCCACCCGGCGCTACCAGACCTGGGTGGAGGAAACCCGATGGTGGACCCTCGTCGCCTGGGGCTTCCTCACCGCGGGGAAGGTGGCGGGGATGTGGTGGAGCTACGAGGTCCTGGGCTGGGGCGGGTACTGGGCCTGGGACCCGGTGGAAAACGCCAGCTTCGTCCCCTGGCTCCTCGCCACCGCCTTCCTCCACACCGCCTTCGTCCAGCAAACCCGGGGGGCCTTCAAGGCCTGGAACTTCGCCTTCGTGACCCTGGCCTTCGCCGCCACGGTGCTCGGCACCTTCCTCACCCGTAGCGGGGTCATCCAGTCGGTGCACGCCTTCGCCGAGGGGCCCGTGGGGCCCGCCTTCCTCGGCTTCTTCCTCCTGGCCACGGGCCTCGGCCTCGGCCTCCTATCCCGGGTCTCCCGGGAGGTGCGGGACACCGCCCTCTTCCACCCCTTCTCCCGGGAGGGGGCGCTTCTCCTCGGGGCCTTCTTCTTCGCGGGCTGGGCCCTGGTGGTGGTCCTCGGCACCTTCTACCCCCTCCTTGTGGAGGCCTTCACCGGGGCCAAGGTGAGCGTGGGGGCCCCCTTCTTCAACCAGGTCTCGGCCCCTTTGGGGGCGGGGATCCTCCTCCTCATGGGGGTGGGGCCCCTCCTCCCCTGGCGGAGAACCCGGGGGGAGGCCCTCCGCAACCTCTACCTCCTCCTCGCCGTCCTCGTCCTGGGCACCTTCTTCGGCCTCCTCCGGGGGTACACCCTGGGGGCCTCCTTGGCGGTGGGGCTTTTCCTCTACAACGCCGCCGCCATTTACCTCCTGGCGCGGGAAGGGGTCTTGGCCCGGGCGCGGGCGGGGCTTTCCCCGTGGGGGTTTTTGGCGAACCGGAGGCGGGTGGGGAGCCTCGTGGTCCACTTCGCCGTGGCCCTCATGGGGCTTGGCATCGCCTTCAGCCAGACCTACCGCTTGGAGAGCGAGAAGACCCTCTACCGGGGGCAGGTCTGGGAGGTGGCGGGCCTAAGCATGACCTTCCAGGGGGTTAGGGCCCTGGACGAGGGGCGGCGCTTCGCCGTGGAGGCCCTCCTCAAGACCGACCGCTTCGGCGAGGTGAGGCCCAGGCTCCACTTCTACCCCCAGATGAATAGCCCTCTTCCCGCGCCCAAGGTCATCTACACCCCGGGGAACGACTACTACTTCCTCCTCATGGACTTTGACCGGGAGAAGGGGGAGTGGGCCTCCGTCCGCCTCATCGTCACGCCCCTCGTCTTCTGGATGTGGGTGGCGGGGGGGCTTATGGCCCTGGGCACCCTTTACGTCCTCTGGCCCGCGGCGAGGGGCGAGGAGCTTAAGGGGGTGAGCCCGGCGTGAGGGGGTGGCTCTGGCTCCTCGTGGTCTTGGCCCTGGGGGGGCTCTTTTTCTGGGGGATGCAGCGGAACCCCAAGGAGCTGCCCTCCGTCCTGGCCAAGGAGCGGAGGCCCGCCCCCGACTTCGCCCTGCCCCTCCTTCCCCCCTACCGGGCGGAGTGGGGGGAGGTGTTTCGCCTCGCCGACCACCTGGGGAAGAGGCCCATCGTCCTCAACTTCTGGGCGAGCTGGTGCTACCCCGCCTGCTACGAGGAGGCGCCGGTCCTCGAGGCCTCCTGGCGGCGCCACAAGGAAGAGGTGCTTTTCGTGGGGGTGAACACCCAGGACAAGGAGCCCGAGGCCCTGCGGTTTATCGCCCAGTTCGGCCTCACCTTCCCCCAGGTGTACGACCCTCGAGGCCGGGTGGGGGTGGACTACGGGATGTACGGGGTGCCCGAAACCTTCTTCATAGACCGGAAGGGCCGGGTCCTGGCCCGGCACGCCGGGGCCATTGACGAGGCCACCTTGGCCCGTTACCTAGAGGAGGCCTTGCGATGAGGTGGGTTGTTCTGCTCGTGGCCTTTCTTCTTCCCGCCCTGGCCCAGGAAGCGCCGCCCCCCGACCTCTCCCCGGAGGTCTTCCGCATCGCCCGGGAGCTCCGCTGCCCCGTCTGCCAGGGGGAGTCGGCCGCGGAGTCCAACTCGGGGGTGGCGGTGGAGATGCGCCGGATCATCGCCGAGATGCTGAAGGAGGGGAAGACCGAGGAGGAGATCAAGGCCTTTTTCGTGGAGCGCTACGGGGACTGGATCCTCTACGCGCCCCCGAGGCGGGGGGTGACCCTTTGGGTCTGGGTCCTGCCCGTCCTTGGGTTTATCCTCCTCGGCCTGGGCCTCTTCGCCTACTTCCGGCCCAAGCCGCTTCCCAAGGAACTCCTCGAGGAGGCGGAGCGCCGCCTTAAGGAGCCGCCGAGATGACCGCCACCCTGCTCTTCCTCGCCCTCTTCCTCCTCGGCCTCCTCCTCGCCCTAAGGCCCCTCCTCGGCCCCAAGGAGCCTTTCCCCGAGCCCCCAAGGCGGGAGGAGCTCCTCCGGGAGCTGGAGGTCCTCAAGGAGGAGGTGGAGGCCCTGGAGGGAGAGGAAAAGAAGCGGGCCCTCGCCCGCCTGGTGGAGGTGGAGAGGCTCTTGGAGGGCTACCGCCCTCCCGCTCCCCGGGCCTTCCGCCCCTGGCCCGTGGCCCTGGTCCTGGGGGCGGCGGTCCTTTTGGGGGTGGGCCTTTGGCGCTACACCCTTCCCCGCCTCCCCGGGGAGACCACCGTGACCCAGCGCCAGGAGGCCCGGGAGCTCAAGGCCTTGGCCGATAAGGCGAAGCGCACGGGGGCGGTGGAGGACCTTTTGGCCTGGGGGCGGAAGGCCTTTGAGCTTCAGGCCTTTGACCAGGCGGCGGAGGCCTACCTCGAGGTCCTGAAGAAGGACCCCAAGAACGTGGAGGCGGTGCGCCGGGTGGGGATCCTCCTCTTCATGGGGGGGAGGCTGGAGGAGGCGAGGCTTTTCCTGGAGCTCGCCCAGCACGCCGACCCCAAGGCCGCCGAAGGGTGGCTTTTCCTGGGCAATCTCTACTTCCAGGAAGGGAAGATGCAGGAGGCCATCGCCGCCTGGGAGAAGTACCTGGAGGCCGGGGGCGAGGCCCGGGAGCGGGTGGAGGGCCTCATCGCCATGGCCCAGGCCCAAGGGGGAAAGGACGGGCGGAGCGTCTACCAGGCCCGCTGCGCCGCCTGCCACGGCCTAGGGGGGGAAGGGGGCGTGGGCCCGAGGCTTAAGGGGAACCCCATCCTCAAGGCCCCGGAGGCGGTGCGGGAGATCGTCTTAAAGGGCCGGGGGGCCATGCCCGCCATTCCCCTTTCCGAGGAGGAGCTCAGGGTGCTTTTAGACTACCTCGGTAGCCTGTAGCCATGAGGCGGCGCGACCTATTCTTCTACCTTCCCGTGGCGGTGGCCGGGGGGTTTTTCGCCTGGTTCGGGGTGCGCACCTACAACCTCCGCTTCCGCCCCCGGCCCGAGGCGGGAGAGCCCACCTGGAAGGAGGGGCCTAAGGTGCCTGTGGCCCGGCTCGGGGAGCTTCGCGTCTGGCAGGCCAAGCCCTTTCTCTATCCCCTTCCCCTCGGGGAGCTCAAGGCCTTCCTCCTCCGCCTGCCCGAGCCCGCCCCCGGGGGGCTTTCCCTGGGGGAGGAGCACTACCTGGCCTTAAGCCGCATCTGCACCCACCAGGGGTGCACGGTGAACTTCGTCCCTGACCCCGAGGCGGCCTCCCTCCTCTACAACTTCCGATATGAAAGGCCCTTTTTGGGCTGCCCCTGCCACTTCGGGGCCTTTGACCCCCTCCTTGGGGGGAAGGCCATCTACGGCCCTCCCCGGTTTCCCCTCCCCAGGCTCCGCCTCCAGGCCGAGGGGGAGACCCTCTACGCCACCGGGCACGAGGTGCCCCTAAGGCCCATGGAAGGGGGCTAAGCGCGTGGGCGCTCAGTCTTGGAGCCGCACCCGCACGAAGCGGTCCCGTCCCCGCTGGAGGATGCGGGGGCTGGAGAGGTCCACCTCGAGGCCCGGGTCGGTGAGGACCTCCCCGTCCAGCCTCAGGCCCCGGTTCTTTATGAGCCTCCTGGCCTCGGCGTTGGAGGGGGTGAGGCCCGCCAGGGTGAAGAGCCTCGCCACCCAGATCCGGCCTTCCTTCAGCTCCGAAGCAGGGATGGTGACCTCGGGGATCTCCTCGGGGATTCCCCCTTTGGCCACCTCGTCGTAGCGGGCCTCCGCCTTCCTCACCTCCTCGGGGCCCGCCTCCTTGTCCCGGCCGAGGGCCTCCCAGGCGTAGCCCAGGCCCTCGTAGAAGGCCCGGTCTATGCGGGCGGGGATCTTTGGCCGGGCGTAGGCCGCGGTGAGGAGGCGGGCGAGGACCCGGTGGGCGGGGACGGGGCCCGCCTTCAGAAGGGCTTCTATCTCCTCCTCCTCCAGGTCGGTGAGGAGGCGGAGGTAGCTCGGGAGGAGGGAATCCGGCACCCGCATGAGCTTCTTGAACATGCTCTCGGGCGGCTCGGTGAGGCCGATGTAGTTGTCCAGGCTCTTGGACATCTTCTCCCGCCCGTCCAGGCCCACCAAAAGGGGCATGAGGAAGCAGACCTGGGGGCTTTGCCCGTAGGCCCGTTGCACCTCCCGGCCCACCAGGAGGTTGAAGCGCTGGTCCGTGCCCCCCATCTCCACGTCGGCCCTTATGGCCACGGAGTCGTAGGCCTGGGCGAAGGGGTAGAGGAACTCGTGGAGGGAGATGGGGATGCCCGCCTCGTACCGCTTCTTGAAGTCCTCCCTTTCCAGCATCTGGGCCACGGTCATGAGGGAGGTGAGGCGCACCACCTCCTTGAAGGTGAGGCCCTCCAGCCACTCGGAGTTGTAGCGGAGCTCAAAAAGCTCGGGCTCTTGCCGCAGGATCTTCCCCGCCTGCTCCACGTAGCTTTTGGCGTTCTCCCGGGTCTCCTCGAGGGTGAGGGGGGGCCGGGTCTTGGAGCGGCCCGAGGGGTCCCCGATCATCCCGGTGAAGTCGCCGATGATGAGGACCACCTTGTGGCCGAGTTCCTGGAACTGGCGCATCTTCCTCAGGACCACCGCGTGGCCCAGGTGCAGGTCGGGCCGCGTGGGGTCGGCCCCCAGCTTCACCGTGAGGGGCCGCCCCTCCTTGAGCTTGGCGAGGAGCTCTTCCTCGGGAATGATCTCCTCGGCCCCCCGCTTGAGGAGGGCGAGGGCCTCTTCCGGGGTGTGGCCGGTGCCCGCCATGTGCCCAAGTATACTTAGGCCAATGCGGACCCTGCTCTTTTTGGCTCTGGCCGCCTTGGGCGTTTACTGGTACGCGGACCGCTACGGCCTCGCCGTGGGCTACCCGCCCTTCCTCCCCGTCTTCTACTGGAAGTACACGGGCGAGGCCCAGTACCCCATCCGGGTCACGGGCCTCTACGACACGGTGAAGGTGAAAGTGGCGGGGGAGCTCCAGGAGGGCCGCCTTCGGGTGGCCTTGCTCAAGGGAGGGGACACCCTGGGGGAAAAGGCCTTCTCCGGCACCTTCCAGGAGGAGCTCCGCTTCCCCGTGGAAGCCGGGGAGTACGTCCTCCGCTTTCACCTGGAGGGGGCTAAGGGCCAGGTGCGCTACGACTGGGTGGCCACGAAGTTTGCCCCTTAGGCGCAGGGTGTGCTACACTTAACCCTGGCTTGCCCTTAGGGGCACGAAGGGGAGAGCGATGCCTGAGAAGAAGCCCAAGAGGAACCTTTCCGCCCTGAAGCGGCACCGGCAGTCCCTAAAGCGCCGGCTCCGCAACAAGGCCAAGAAGTCGGCCATCAAGACCCTCAGCAAGAAGGCCGTCCAGCTGGCCCAGGAGGGCAAGGCGGAGGAGGCCCTGAAGATCATGCGCAAGGCCGAGAGCCTCATGGACAAGGCGGCCAAGGGCTCCACCCTGCACAAGAACGCCGCCGCCCGCAGGAAGTCCCGGCTGATGCGCAAGGTGCACCAGCTCCTCGCCGCCCAGGGGGCGAGCGCCTAAGGAGGTGGGGCATGGGTAAGGGCGACCGCCGCACCCGCAGGGGCAAGATCTGGCGGGGCACCTACGGGAAGTACCGCCCCCGCAAGAAGAAGTAGGGCGGCCCTCTGTAGCCCACGGGCGTATTTTGAGGGCCCCGCCGCGGCGAGGCGTTTAGGTTTCCCCTTCCTTTTCCAGCTCCCAGGTGAGGTCCCGGAGGAGCCAGCCCCGGCCTGGGGGGGCGATCTCCCCGGAGGCCAGGGCCTGGACCAGGTAACGGCGCACCAAGCCCACGGGCACCCCTTGGGCGATGACCTCGCCGAGGTTGCGGGTGCCGTCCAGGAGGCCCTGGAGCTGGCCGAACTCCTCCAGGGTCTTGCCTCTTTTTCCCTGGTAGCGGATGCGCAGGGCGTACCAAGCGTAGCGGCGAAGGGGGTAGAGGTCGCCTTCCCGCACCCCCATGTAGGCCCGTTCCATGGCGATGAGGAGGGGAACGCCCCAGGCCTTGGCCGCCGCCCGCACGCTTTTCCCCCCCTGGAAGACCTCGTAGGGGCTCTGGGGGCGGAGGGCCTCGAGGACCCGGCTCGGGGAGTCAATGAGGGTGCGGAACCGGTCCCACTCGTCGTTCACCCGGGCCCACTCCCCGAGGAGGGCGGCGAAGGGCATGGGGGGGTGTTCGGCGCTTTGGGGGCCCGGGCGGAAGCGGAAGGTGCCCTCCTCCGGGTGCAGGGGGAAGGCGAAGAGGGCCTCGAGGCCCTCCCAGTCCAGAATGGCCGCCTCCACCACCTCGCCTTGGACGAAGCGGAGGGTGAGGGGAAGGGGGCCAGCCTGCACCTCCAGGGTGCCGGAACGGCGGTGGCCGTGGACGAGCTCCAGGACCTCTGCGAGGGGAATGAGGCTCAGGTTTCCTTCCACCGGTATCCCTCCCCGATGCCCAAAACCAGCGTACGCCCCTCTCCCCGGTACGGGGCAAGGGCTTTCACCACCGCCCCCTCTTCCCCCTCCCGCACCAAGGCGGCCAGGGTGGGCCCCGCCCCACCCACGAAGGCCGCCAGGGCGCCTGCCTCCAGGGCCCCCTCTAGGGCCTCCAGCACCCCGGGCATGAGGTGGGCCCGGTGGGGCTGGTGGAGGCGGTCCCGGCAGGCCTCCCTTAGGGCCTCGAGCCTCCCCGTGCAAAGCGCCGCGGGCCAGAGGGCGCTACGGGCCAGGTTGAAGACGGCGTCCTCCAGGGGCACCTCCCGGGGCAGGGCCTCCCGGGCCAGGGGGGTGGGGACCTCGTAAGGGGGCACGGCCAGGACGAAGCGCACCCCTTCGGGCCTGGGCAGGGGGATGGCCAGGGGGGGATGGCTCAGGGCGGCCACGAAGCCCCCAAAGACCGCCGGGGCCACGTTGTCCGGGTGGCCCTCCATCTCGGCCGCTACCCGGAAGACCCCGTCCCGCCCGAGCCTTCCCCCGGAAAGGCGGTCCGCCAGGGCCACCCCGGCCACCAGGGCGGCGGAGGAGCTCCCCATCCCCCGGGCCAGGGGGATGGGGTTGAAGGCCTGGACCCTTAGGGGTGGGGGCTTTAGCCCGAGGGCCCGCATCCCGGCCCGGTACCCCTCGTGGATCAGGTTGTCCGTCCCCTCCACGTGGCCCTCTCCTTCGTAAAGAAAGGTGTCCTCCGGGGCGGGGGCGGCCTCCACCTCGAGGTAGAGGTCCAGGGCCACCCCCAAGGCGTCAAAGCCCGAGCCCAGGTTGGCCAGGGTGGCGGGGACGTAGAGACGGGGAAGGGGCTCCATAGGTCCCGCCCCAGCATACCAGGACTTTCCTTGGGGTCTTGACAAGAAGAAGCCCTATTTCTTTTAGCCCGGTACGCTGGCCGAGGATGCCGCAAGGCTAAGGCGGACGGACTAGCGCAGGAAAAAGGCTGGGGGCACCCTCCCTTCCTGGAGGAGCCGCCTCGCCCGGGGCAGGGCCTCCGCCACCTCCCGGGCGAGGAGGCCCACCCCCTTCTCCTCGGCCAAGAGGTCCCCGGCCAGGCCGTGGAGATAGACCCCAAGCCGCGCCGCGTCAAAGGGGGGAAGCCCCGCGGCCAAAAGGGCGGCGATGGCGCCCGAGAGCACGTCCCCCGTCCCCCCCGTGGCCAGGGCGGGGTTCCCCGTGGGGTTCAGGGAAAGCCGCCCGCCTTCCGCCACCACCGTGGGGTTCCCCTTGAGGACCACGGTGAGCCCCGTCCGCTCGGCGAGGGCCCGGGCCGCCCCCAGGGGGTCCTTCCCCACCTCCTCGGGAGAAGCCCCAAGGAGCCTCCCCGCCTCCCCCGCGTGGGGGGTGAGGACGGCGGGGATGCCCGCCTTCCGGTAGGCCTCGGCCACCTCGGGGTGGAGGGCGTCGGCGTCCAGCACCGTGGGGAGATGGGCTTTCAGGGCCTCGAGCGCCCACGCCCTGCCCCACGGCCCCCCGCCCATCCCCACGGCCAGGGCCTCCGCCTTGAGGGAGGGGAGGGTGGGGGAGGGGACGGGGTGGAAGACGGCCTCGAGGGGCTCTAGAGGGGTGCCCTCCGGCGCCACCAGGTGCACGAGCCCCGCCCCTATGCGGTAGGCCCCGAGGGCGGCGAGGAGGGGCGCCCCGGCGTAGCGGAGGCCCTCTCCCCGGTACCCCCCCAAGACCCCCACCCTGCCCACGCTCCCCTTGTGGGCGGCGAGGGGGCGTTTGGGGAGGAGGGGCCTTAGGGCCTCGGGGGTGGCCACCTCGGGGAGGTCCTCCCGCTCCAGGAGGGGTTTGGGCAGGCCGATCTCCGCCAGGTAAAGCTTCCCGCAAGCCTCCCGCGCTAGGAGATGGGGGATTTTGAGGGCGGCGAAGGCCACCGTGGCCGTGGCCCGCACGTGGGGGCTATAGGGTAGGCCCGAGGGCAGGTCCAAGGCGAGGACGGGAAGGCCCGCCCCGTTCACCCGCTCCACGAGCTCGGCGTGAAAGCCCGTGAGGGGCCCCTTGAGCCCGGTGCCGAAGAGGGCGTCCACCACCACCTCCCCCTCCCGGAAGGAGGCCTCCTCCAGGGGCCGCACCTCCACCCCGTGGGCGAGGAGGGCCCGGAGGGCGAGGAGGGCGTCCCCGGTTTGGCCCCTTTCGGCGTGGACCCGCACCCTAACCCCCTCCAGGTGGAGGTGCCGGGCGAGGACGAGGCCGTCCCCGCCGTTATTCCCCTTGCCCGCGAGGACGAGGGCGGGGGCCTTTCCGAAAAGCTCCAGGTAGACCCTCGCCGCCTTCATCCCCGCCCACTCCATGAGGAGGAGGCTCGGGTAGCCCAGCTCCACCGCCTTCCGGTCCGCCTCCCGCATGGCCTCGGGGGTGAAGAGCCTCATGGGTTCAGGATACGATGGGGCCATGGAGCGCCTCGAGGAAGCCCGGAAGCGCCTGGAGGAGGCGAGGCGGGTGGCGGTCCTCACGGGGGCGGGCATCTCCAAGCCCTCCGGCATCCCCACCTTCCGGGACGCCGAGGGGCTTTGGAAAAACTTCAACCCCCTGGACTACGCCACCCCCGAGGCCTACGCCCGGGACCCGGAGAAGGTCTGGGCCTGGTACGCTTGGCGCATCCAGAAGGTGCGGGAGGCCAGGCCCAACCCGGCCCACCACGCCCTCGTGGAGCTGGAAAGGCGGGTTTTGGAGCGGGGGGGAAGCTTCCTCCTCGTGACCCAGAACGTGGATGGCCTCCACGCCCTGGCGGGAAGCCAGAACCTGGTGGAGCTCCACGGAAACCTCCTCAGGGCCCGGTGCGAGGCCTGCGGGAAGCGCTTTCCCCTGCCCGAGGCCTTCAGCCCGCCCCCCTTCTGCCCCACCTGCGGCCACCGGGCGCGGCCCGACGTGGTCTGGTTCGGGGAGCTCCTGCCGGAAGGGGCCTGGGAGAGGGCGGAAAGGGCCTTCGCCGAGGCCGACTTCGCCCTGGTGGTGGGCACCAGCGCCGAGGTGGAGCCCGCGGCCTCCTTAGGCCGGATCGCCTTCGCCTCGGGGGCTTACCTCGTGGAGGTGAACCCCGAGCCCACCCCCCTCACCCCCTTGGCCCACCTTTCCTTGCGGACGGGGGCGGTGGAGGGGATGGCGCTACTCCTCCCGCCTGCCCCGGAAGACCAGGCGGAAGGGGATCTCCTTTAGGCCCAGGTCCTCCCCGATGCGGTTTTTCAGGTAGTTCTCAAAGGCCCGGGTGACGAACTCCGGGTGGTTCACGAAGAAGACGAAGGTGGGCGGGGCCACCTGGGCTTGCGTGCCGTAGAGGATCTTGAGGGGCTTGCCCTTGAAGTTCGGCATCTGGACGCGGCTCGTCCACACCCCGAGCCAGCGGTTGAGCTCCGAGGTGGGGACGCGGGTGTGGTTGAGCTCGTAGAGGCGCACCGCCTCGCGGAAGATCCGGTCCAGGTTCTGCTTGGTGAAGGCCGAGGTGTACACCCAGGGGAGGTGCTCCAGGTGGGTAAGCCTCCCCCGGAGCTCCCGGCGCACCTTGGGGGCCTCCTCCTTGGCCACCAGGTCCCACTTGGTCACCACCAGGAGGACGGGTTTGCCCTGCTCCAGGGCGTGGTTGGCCAGCTTTAGCTCTCGGTCGCCCACCTGGAAGGGGTCCACCACCAAAAGGACCACGTCCGCCTCCTCTATCGCCCGGAAGCTTCGCTTTATGGCGAGCTCCTCCACCAGGGTCTCGGGCCGCTTGCGGATCCCGGCGGTGTCCACCAGGACAAAGCGCTGGCCGCCGAAGAAGAACTCCACGTCAATGGCGTCCCGGGTGGTGCCGGCCTCCTCGGAGACGATGACCCGCTCCTCCCCCAGGATGGCGTTCAGGAGGCTGGACTTCCCGGCGTTGGGCCGGCCCACGATGGCGAGCCGGATGCCCACCACCTCGGGCTCGCTTTCTATTTGTCGGACGGGAAGCCTTTGCCAGATCGCCTCTATGAGCTCCTCCAGCCCTCTCGCGTGCTCGCTGGAGGTAGGGATGGGGTCGCCGAAGCCCAGGGCGTAGAGGGGCCCCAGGTAGAGCTCGTGCTTGGGGTCGTCCACCTTGGTGGCCACCAGGATCACGGGCTTCCCCTTCCTCCGCAGGTACTCGGCCACCTCGTAGTCCGCCTGGGTGAGCTCCGCCCTCCCGTCCACGGCGAAGAGCACCACCTCCGCGTCTTCCAGGGCTTGGTCCACCTTCTCCTGGATCTTCTTCTCCCACTTGTCCCCGGACCAAAGCCCCCCGGTGTCCACCAGGAGGAAGCGGCCCCGGTCGGTTTCCACCACGCCCTCCTTGAGGTCGCGGGTGACCCCGGGCACGTCCGCCACCACCGCGCTCCTTTTCTTGAGGAGGCGGTTGAAAAGGCTAGACTTGCCCACGTTGGGCCTTCCCACGATGACCACCTTGTGCATGCGCCCTCCAGGAAAAGGGGTGGGGAAGGCCCCACCCGGCGTACCCTTTAGTGTACCACAGGCGGTATCCTAGGAGGCATGCAGAAGCTCGCCCGCTTTCTCCTGAGGCTTTTCGGCTGGGAGCTTAAGGTCGTGCCCCCACCTTCCCGGAAGTACGTCTTGATCGGTGCCCCCCACACCTCCAACTGGGATTTCGTGGTGGGGATTCTGGGCCTCTGGGGCGCCCGCATCCGGGCTCGCTGGCTGGGTAAGAAGGAGCTCTTTAAGCCTCCCCTCGGCTACCTCATGCGGGCTTTAGGGGGCATCCCCGTGGACCGTTCCCGGCGGGAGGGCCTCGTGGACCAGGTGGCGGAGATCTTCCGCCGGGAGGAGGAGATCGCCATCCTCATCACCCCGGAGGGGACCCGGGGCAAGGCCCCCTACTGGCGCACCGGGTTCTACTACATGGCCCTGAAGGCGGGGGTGCCCATCGCCTTGGGCTACGCCGATTACCCCCGAAAGGAGGTGGGCATCGGGGGCTACCTCTACCCGAGCGGGGACATCCGCAAGGACTTCGCCGCCATCCGGGCCTTCTACCAGGACAAGACGGGCCTGAGGCCGGAGAAGCAGGGGCCCATCCGCATCCGGGAAGAGGTGGGGGGGGTGGCCTGAGGGATGGGCCCCTTGCCCCCTCGCAGGAGGAGCGCACCTGGGCGGCGGGGGCCCACTTGGCACGGCTACGCCCTCATCCTTCGCCTTCTCCCTTGACCAGGACCACCACGGCGAGGGCGTAGGCCCGCTCGTGGCTTAGGGTGAGGTGGGTCTGGAGCCCGGCCTCCTCGAGGCGTTTCGCGAGGGGGGGAGCGAAGCGGAGGACGGGCCTCTTCCCCTCCATCCCCACCCAGACCTCCTTCCAGGCGAGGCTTTCCGGCCAGCACTTTTGAAAGGCCTCCTTGGCGGCGAGGCGGGCGGCGAGGCTGGGGAAGGGGTCTTGGCGGGCGAGGGCGTAGGCCACCTCCTCCTCGTGGAAAAGCCTCCTTAGGGCCCGCTCCCCGTGGCGGGCGAGGAGCCTTTCCACGCGGGCGATCTCCACCAGGTCGGCCCCCAGGGCTACGATCATGGGCCCATGGTATCCCTTGAGGCCTGGGGTCTTGCCGTGCTAGGGTACTCGGGTGCTGCCCAAGGCCTTCCTCTCCCGCATGGCGGAGCTCCTTGGCGAGGAGTTCCCCGCCTTCCTCAAGGCCCTCACGGAGGGGAGGCGCGCCTACGGCCTTCGGGTGAATACCCTGAAGCTTTCTCCCGAGGCCTTTCAGGGTATCTCCCCTTGGCCCCTTAGGCCCGTCCCCTGGTGCGCCGAGGGCTTCTACTACGAGGAGGAGGCGAGGCCAGGCCCCCATCCCTTCTTCTACGCCGGGCTCTACTACATCCAGGAGCCGAGCGCCCAGGCGGTGGGGGTCCTCCTGGACCCGAAGCCGGGGGAGCGGGTCTTGGACTTGGCGGCGGCCCCGGGGGGCAAGGCCACCCACCTCGCCGCCCGCATGGGGGGGAAGGGGCTTCTCCTCGCCAACGAGGTGGACGGGAAGCGCATAAGGGGCCTCTTGGAGAACGTGGAGCGCTGGGGGGCGCCCCTCGCCGTGACCCAAAGCCCTCCCAGGGCCCTGGCCGAGGCCTTCGGGGCCTACTTCCACCGGGTGCTTCTGGACGCCCCCTGCTCGGGGGAGGGGATGTTCCGCAAGGACAAGGAGGCGGTGCGCCACTGGGGGCCTTCGGCCCCCAAGCGGATGGCGGAGGTGCAGAAGGCCCTCCTCGCCCAGGCCGCGAGGCTGGTGGGGCCCGGAGGGGTCCTGGTCTACTCCACCTGCACCTTCGCCCCCGAGGAGAACGAGGGGGTGGTGGCCCGCTTCCTAAGGGAGCACCCGGAGTTCCGCCTCGAGGACGCCCGCTACCACCCCCTCTTCGCCCCGGGGGTGCCGGAGTGGGGGGAGGGGAACGAGGAGCTTAGGAAGACCGCGAGGCTTTGGCCCCACCGCCTCGAGGGGGAAGGCCACTTCCTCGCCCGCTTCCGCAAGGAGGGCGGAACCTGGGGCACGCCCCCCAAGGAGCGCCCTTCCCCCCTCTCCCAGGAGGCGAGGCGGGTTCTAGGGGCCTTCCTGGAAGAGGCGGGGCTTTCCCTGGAGGGGCCCATCCTGGAGCGGGCGGGCCACCTCTACCTCCTCCCCGAGGAGCTTCCCGCCCTCCCCGGCCTCAAGGCCCCCGCCCCAGGCCTCTACCTGGGCAAGGCGCAGAAGGGCCGCTTCCTCCCCGCTAAGGCCCTCGCCCTCGCCTTCGGGGCCACCCTCCCTTGGCCCGAGGGGCTTCCCCGCCTCGCCCTCCTCCCTGAGGACCCCAGGGCCCTGGCCTTCGCCACGGGGGAGGGGGTGGCCTGGGAGGGGGAGGACCTTCCCCTCGCCCTCGTGGTCCTCAAGACGGCGGCGGGGGAGTTTCCCCTGGATTTCGGCAAGGCCAAGCGCGGGGTGCTGAGGCCCGTGGGGATGGGGCTTTAGCCCTTTAGGAGCCCGAGGCGGGCGAGCTCCTCCTGCCAAAGGCCGAAGGCCTCCCGCAGGAGGTCTTCGGGGAGGGGCCTGACCTCGAGGCGGCCCGGGGCCAGGGGCACCACCCAGAGGAGGCTTTCCGAGACCTTTTTCTTGTCCCGGAGGAGGTAGGGGAGGAGGTCTTCCCAGGCGAGGCGGGGCAGGGGAGGGGGGGAAAGCCACAGGAGAAAGCGGCGCACGGGGGGCAAAAGGTCCTCGCCCCCGAGGGCCCTTCCCAAAAGGGCGGCGAAGAGGAGGCCGTAGGCCACCGCCATCCCGTGGGGGAGGGCGTGGCGGGTTTTGGCCTCCAGGGCGTGCCCCAGGGTGTGGCCCAGGTTCAAAAGGCGCCTTTTCCCCTGCTCCAAGGGGTCCTCCTCGGTGATGCCCACCTTCACCGCCACCGCCCTGGCCAAGAAGGCCTCGAGGCGGGGACTTTGCGGCGTGAGGTCCTCCACCTTGAGAAGGGCCTCGTCCCCGGCGATGAGGCCGTGCTTGAAGGCCTCCACCAGGCCCTCCTTGAAGGTGGGGAGGGGGAGGGTCCTAAGGGGCCTTAGCTCGGCGTAGACCCCCTGGGGGAAGTGGAAGGCCCCCACCAGGTTCTTCCCCTCGGGAAGGTTGATCCCGGTCTTGCCCCCCACGCTCGCGTCCACGATGGCCAAGGTGGTGGTGGGAAAGGCGAGGTAAGGCACCCCCCGGAGGTAGGTGGCGGCCACGAAGCCCCCGAGGTCGGTGAGGGTGCCGCCCCCCACCACGAGGAGGGTGGCGTTCCGGGGTAGGCCCTTTTCGGCGAGCCAGGAGAGGACCTCCCCGTAGACCTTAAGGCTCTTGGCCTCTTCTCCCCCCTCCACCCCCAGGCGGGCGCGCACCCCAAGGGCCTCCGCCACCTCCAGGGCGAAGGCCTCCACCTTGCGGTCAAAGAGGAGGGCGGCGGGGCCCGGAAGCGGGGGGACCTCCTTCAGGGCCCCTTCCCCGATGAGGATAGGGTAGGGGACGGGTTCACGCACCTCTAGCTTTTGCATGGCGCCAGAGCTTCTCCAGGATCTCCGCCACCACCTCCTCCACCTTCCGGTGGTCGGTGGAGGCGTGAACGTGGGCCTCGCGGTAAACGGGCGTGCGGGCCTCGAGGAGGGCCCGGATGCGCTCCAGGGGGTCTTCCACCTGCAGAAGGGGCCTTTCCCCCGGCTTCCTCAGGGTCCTTTCCAGGATGGTCTCGGGGCTCGCCCAGAGGGCCACCACGGGGCCCCGTTCCAGGAGGACCTTCCGGTTCTCCGGGTCCACGAAGGTCCCCCCGCCCAGGGAGAGGACCAGGTAGTCCTTCCCGGCAAGCTCCCGCACCGCCTCCCGCTCCATCCTGCGGAAGGCCTCCTCCCCCAGGTGGCGGAAGATGTCGGGGATGGAGACCCCGGTGCGCCTTTCGATGTAGCGGTCCAGGTCAATGAAGTGGAGCATGAGCGCCCGGGAAAGCTCCCTTCCGATGCGGCTTTTCCCCACCCCCATGAACCCGGTGAGGGTGACGAAGGTGGCGGGACGGGGAACCTCGAGGCGGGCCATCCTCCTATCCTACCCCACGGGGCCCGGGCTCAGTAGGCCCGCACCCGCTCCCGGTAGCGTTCCACCCGTTCCTGGATCTCCTCCAGGGTATCCCCCCCGAACTTCTCCAGGTAGGCCTGGGCCAGGACGATGGCCGAGAGGGCGCAGAGGATGACGCTCGCCGCGGGCACCGCCGTGGTGTCGCTTCTCTCCCGGGCGGCGTCCTTGGGCTCGTGGGTCACCACGTCCACGGTGGGGAGGGGCCGCATCAGGGTGGCGATGGGCTTGAGGGCGGCGCGGATCACCAGCTCCTCCCCCGTGGTCATGCCCCCCTCGAGGCCCCCCGAGCGGTTGGTCTTCCGGTAGAAGCCCCGCTCCGGGCTCCAGTAGATGGCGTCGTGGACCTCCGAGCCCCGCTTCATGGCGTTGGCGAAGGCGGGGCCGATCTCCACCCCCTTGACCGCGGGGATGGAGAGGGCCATCTGGGCCAGGCGGCCGTCCAGCTTCCGGTCCCAGTGGACGTGGCTCCCAAGCCCCGGCACGAGCCCCCGGAAGCGGGCCTCAATGACCCCGCCCAGGGTGTCCCCCTCGGCCTTGGCCTGGTCTACCCGGCGGATGACCTCGGCCTCGGCCTCCGGGTCGGTCATGCGCAGGGGGCTTTCCTCAATGCGGGGCACGAGTTCCCAGGAGAAAGGTACCCCGGACCACACCCCGGCCATCCCCGGCACGTACCCCACCCCCTCCACCCCGAGGAGGGCGAGGAGCTTCAGGGCCACCCCCCCCACCGCCACCCGCATGGCCGTCTCCCGGGCGCTCGCCCGCTCCAGCACGTCCCGCAGGTCCTTGTGCCCGTACTTGATGCCCCCGGCCAGGTCGGCGTGGCCCGGCCTTGCGGCGGTGAGGGCCTTCTTACGGGGCTCGTTCCCCGGGGCCGGGTCCATCACCTCCACCCAGTTTTTGAAGTCGGCGTTCCGGATGGCCAGGGCCACGGGGGCCCCCGTGGTGCGCCCGGCCCTTACTCCGGCGCGGAACTCCACCCGGTCGCGCTCAATGACCATGCGCCGGCCCCGCCCGTAGCCCTGCTGCCGCTTCTCCAGCCAGGGATTGATGTCCTCCTCGGTGAGGGGAAGCCCGGCGGGAAGCCCCTCAATGATGGCAACGAGCTCGGGCCCGTGGGACTCGCCTGCCGTGAGGAACCTCATGGGCCCATTGTAGGGAAGGGGCCGGGGTAAAACCACCCCCGGCCCCAGGACCCCTTTGGAGGATCAGGGCTTCTGCGCCTGTTCCTTGAGGATGTCGGCGGTGATGACCACGAGGAGCTCCCGGTCGGTGGTCTCGTTGGTCCTCTGCTTGAAGAGCTCCCCGATGAGGGGGATGTCCATGAGGAAGGGCACCCCTTGCTGGGTTTGGGTGTTCTCCTGGGAGGTGAGGCCCCCGAGGACCACGGTCTCCCCGTCCCTGACCCGGAGGGTGGTGGTCACCACCTGCTTGGTGAAGCGGTCCACGTCCCCGTCCACGGGGTTGCGCTGGACGTTCCCCGAGACCTCGGCCTTGAGGTTGAGGAGGATCTGGCCGTCGGCGGTGATCTGGGGGGTGACCTCCACGATGATGCCGATGTCAAAGGGGACCCGTTCCACCCGGTCCCCCACCACCCGGCGGATGAGGAAGGTCTCGCCGGACTGGAGCCGGGCGGTTTGGTTGTTGAGGACCGTCTGGTTCACGTCCCGGAGGGCCCGGGAAAGCCCCTGGCGCTGGAGGGCGTCCAGGGTAGCCACGATGTTGAGGGCGGCGAGGCTTCGCGTGGAGTCAAAGATGAGGGAAAGCCCCGAGTCCAGGACGCTGGCCACCACGTTCCCCCCGGCGATGGTGTTCCACTTCAAGCCCAGGTTCCGGGTGAGGTTGGACTGCACCTCCTGGATGCGCACCCTGAGGTTCACCTGGGGCACCGGTTGGTCCAGCTTGGGGATGAGGCCCTCCACCAGGGCGAGCTCCTCCTGGGTGCCGGTGACGATGAGGGTGTTGGTGCGCTCGTCGGCCACCACGGTGGCCTGCCGGGGCTGGGCTTGGGCCTCGGCCTGGGGCTTCCTCGCCTGCAGGGCCTCCTGGAGGACCTTGGCCAGCTCGCTGGCCTTGGCGTTGGAGAGCTGGTAGGCCCGCTGGGAAATTTTGGGGACATCCGTGATCTTGAGGAGCTCGGCGAGGCGGGCGTGGTCCTCCTCGGTGGCGAGTACCAGGGCTTTCTGGGGATTCGTGGGCACCACGTTGATCTGGACCTCGGGAAGGCGAGACTGGAGGAAGGCGAGGAGTTCGGGGAAGGTGGCGTGGGTGAGGGTGTAGGTCCTTTCCACCCGCGGCTTGGGCTGGGCCAGGGCCGGGAGGGGGCGGAAGTCAATCCCGGCCCGCCTCAGGAGGTCGGAGAAGCGGGCGTGCTGCTCGGGGGTGGCGAGGACCGAGAGGATGGCCTTGAGCTTCCCGCCCTCCTCCACCACGATCCAGTTCACGTTGAGCCCGACGGCCTCGCGGGAGAGGAAGGGGAGGAGGTCGTTCTGGACCCAGGCCTTGGCGCCCTCAATGTTGGCCACGGACCGGGTCTGCCCCTGGGCGTCGCTCTCGGTGCGCTTGTAGGCGATCTCGGGGATTCCCACGATGTAGGGCCGCCGGTCCATGGCCCCCGCGCGGCTTGGGGCATCCACCAGGGCGGTGATCACCTGGGTGGGGGCCACCACCACCACGTCCGGGGGCAGGAAGAGGTAATCCAGGTTGTACTGGGCCCCGTAGGTGGCGAAGAGGAGGTCCCACACCTCCCGGAAGGGCTTGCCCTGGAAGTCCAGCTTGACGTTGGGCAGAGGGGGCTGGGCCTTGGCGGGGTCCCCCGTGGGGTCAAAGGCCCGGTAGATGAGGGGCTGGAGGCCCACGCTTCTCGCCAGGGCCTCGAGGACCACGTCCAGGGGCAGGGTGGGGATGGGCCCGGCCTTCACCTGGCTCTCCGAGACCTTCAGGTTCACCTTGGTTCCGAAGCGGAGCTCGTTGGGAAAGCTTCCCGCCAGGGCCGAGAGGCCCAGGGCCGCCAAAGCCCAGACAAGGGGTTTCATAAGGGTTCCTTTCACTGTTCACCTCCAGCCTGCGCGCTCACAAGAGGAAGGTCCAAGGTTTCGTCTTTGAGGGCCAGGACCACGCGTTCGCCCTCTACGCGACGGATCACCGCTTCGCTCCCAGGGATGGAGCCTCCCACGGGAAGCACCAGGTAGCCTTCCTTGCTCTCCAGGATGGCCACGCTCACGGGTCCGAGGAGGGTCCCCGCGAGCTTAAGCCCCTTCTCCTCTACCAGGGCTTGCAAAGGGGTCTTGGGGATGGTGGGGGCCTGGCTTCCCGGCTTCGCCTTGGAAGGTCCGGGTGGGAGAGCTTCCACCAGCCCCGTCGGGGCGGAGGGGAGCACCGGGGGTTCCGGGAGGGCCAAGGGCGCTTCGGCCCTGGGCCTGGGGGCCATGACCTTGGGGGCGGGCAGGGCTCCGGCGCTTCCCGGGAGGGGCCTGGGCCCCGAGGAGAGGCTCGGCGTGGGAAGGGGGGTGCCCGGGCTTACCCGCACCGGTGCCCCCCGGGGCACGGGGCTCGGCCAGACGGTGGGGCTTGGGGCAGGCAAGGGGGAGGGACTCGGGGCAGGCAAGGGGGAGGGACCTGGGGCGGGGGCCTCCACCAGGAGGGGCACGAAGGGGTTGGGAGGGGTGGCCTCCTTCTGGGCCTGGGGAAGGGGAAGCTCCTGGGGCTTGGTTGCCGTGGGGGTTTGGGCCTTGGGCGTAGGCGGGGCGGCCTGGACGGGGGCGGGCTGGCTAAGGGGCGGGATGGGAAGGACCTCGAGGGCCTTGGGTTCCTCTCCGGAAGGGGGGCTCGCCACCTCCACCGGCCCTGAGGGCACCTGGGCGGGGAGGTAGAAGCCCACGTACCAGAGGCTCACCGCCCCTACCAGGAGAAGCCCCGCCAGGAGGAGCTTGGTGGACTGAGGAAGGTTTTCCCAGGAAGCGGGAAGGCGGGCCAAAAGCTCCTTCACCGGGTACCTCCTTCCTGCGCTGGGTTGGCCTCGAGGTCCTTGGCCAGCATGTAGAGGGTGAGGGTGAGGCTGGTGGAGAGGATGGGGTTCACGCCCTGGTCCTGGACGCTCAGGTTGAGCCCGGAGAGGGAGCTAAAGCGGGAGAGGCCTTCCAGGCGCCTGAGGTAGGCGTAGGTTTCCGGGAAGGGGCCTTCCAGGGACAGGGCCAGGCTCACCGCCCGCACCTCGGGCACGGGAGCGGTGGTGGGGGAACGGGTGAAGGAGCGCACCACCACCCCGCTCCGGTTCGCTTCCCCCAGGATCTCCGAGAGCACCTCCGCCAGGCGCTCTTCCCTGGGGAGGGCCCGGAGGAAGGCTTGCTTTTCCGCCTGCAGGAGGGCGATGGCGGCCCGGAGCTCGGGCAGGGCCCTTTGGGCCCGTCGGCCCTTATCCCGTTCAGGGAGGAGGGCCGCAATCTCCTGGCGCACCACCTCCGTCTCCTGCCGCAGGGGCAGGATGCCCAGGTAGTACCAAAGGAGGCCCACCGCCAGGGTGAGGACCATGGCGAGCAGGGCCCACTCCCGCTGCCCTAGCCTAGCGAGCACCTTGCTCACCTCCCACCACGCCCACCCGGGCGCTAAAGGTGTAGAACCCCCGGTTCGGGTCCAGGGAGGCCCTTTGGAGCTCTATGCCAAAACGGGGAGAGGTCTCAAAGGCCCGCACGAAGCGCACCAGGGCCCCTTGGTTCAGGGCCTCTCCCTCCAGGGCGAACTCCACCCGCACCTTCTTGCCGCCAAATTCCCCGTTTTGGGCCTGGGCGTTGGCCTCCTCCTCCGAAAGGACCCGGGCTCCCACGGAGCGCAAGGCCACGGGAAGCCGCCCCCCTTCTTTGGGAATCTGGTTGATGAAGGCGGCGAGGTACTGGGACCAGGGGACGAAGTCCTTCTGGAGCCCCTCGCGGATGGCGAGGAGGGCCTCGAGGGTCTTCCGCTCCTGGACCAGGCGGTTCTGTTCCTCTATGAAGGGCTTCAGGGCCTCCACCTCGGCCCTTAGGGCGTCCCGATCCGACCTGGCCAGGGCAAGCTCCGTGTAAGCGGTGTAGTGCAGGAAGCCCAGGGTGCCAAGGACCACCAGGGCAAAGAGGGCCGCCGCCAGCCGCCACCAACCGGGCTCCACCCGCCGGCGAAGGTTCTTGGGAAGGAGGTTCAGCCTAATCAAGGGGGCTCACCCCCCTCAGGGCCAGCCCCAAGGGCACCATCATCTCCGGCCTCATCTCCTTGAGCTTTTCCAGGTCAAAGCGCTTGGGATCCACCCTTAGGCCTTCCCAAGGGTCGGGCGCAAGGAAGTTCACCCCCAGCACGTCCGTGAGCAGGGTGGAAAGCCCCCGCAGGCGGCTTCCCCCCCCGTAGAGGAAGCCCACCTCGGGCTGGACGTCCCCGAGCTGCACCCGGAAGAACTCCAGGCTTCGGCGGATCTCCTGGGTCAGGTCCACCAAAACCGGGCGGATGGCGTCGTAGATCTTGGCGGGGCTATACCGCTCCCTTTCGGCGTCAAAGTCCAGGAGGAGCTCCTCGTCCTCCGTGGGAATGGTGGCCAGCCCGTAGGTGCGCTTGACCTCCTCGGCGGTGAGGAGGTCCAGGCCGAAGCTCTTGGCGATGGCCTCGGTAAAGTCCTTCCCCGAAAAGGCGAGGATGCGGACGGCCAGGGGGCGGTCCCCTTTGAGGAGAAGGAGGCTGGTGCTCTCCGCCCCGATCTCTATGGCCACCGCCACCCGATCCGGTTCTCTCCTTAGGGTTTCCTCCAGGGGGTAGAGCCCGGCGAAGGGCTTCACGTCCAAGACCACGGGGATAAGCCCCGCCCCCCGCAAGGCCTCAATCAGGGAGGCCACCGCCTCCTGCCTCGCGGCGGCCACCATGACCTCCACCTGTTCCCCCTCGGCCACCTCGGCCAGGGGGTCCAGGGGGGCGTAGTCCAGGACCACCTCGTCTATGGGGAAGGGGATGTACCGCTCAGCCTCCCAGCGCACCGCCTCCTCCATCTCCTTGGGGGGCATCTTGGGCACCTGGAGGGTGCGGAGGATGACGCCGGGGTTGGGCACGGCGCTCACCACGTACCGCTTCCGGGTGCGGGCTTCGGCGAGGAGCTCCCGGATCTCCTGGCTTAGGGCCTGGGGCTCCTTGACCACCCCTTCTGCCAGGGTCCCTGGAGGTAGCGGGCGGGTGGCCAGGGCGGTGAGGGTGGGCGGGAAGCCCCGGAGCTCCACCAGTTTTAGGGCGTGGGCCCCCACCTCCAAACCCAGGGCTTCTACCCGGGGCCGGAATAGCTTGCTGAAACCTGAAAACACGGCACCTCCCCTACGCTTTCTCGGCCAGACCTTACCCTAACCTGGCCCTATTGTATGGCCACCCCTAAAGACAGAGGAAGAGGCCAAGGCTATGGCTTTGGCCTTTGACCACGGGAGGGGCTTTTAAAGGGATCGCAAGGCCGCCACCACCGCCTGGGTAAAGGCTTCCGTGGTGGCATTCCCCCCCAGGTCCGGGGTGCGGGGGCCTTTCTCCAGCACCAGGTCCACCGCCCTCTCTACCTTCCTCGCCGCCTCCTTCTCCCCCAGGTAGTCCAGCATCATGGCCGCGGAGAGGATGGCCGCCGTGGGGTTGGCGATGCCTTTGCCGGCGATATCGGGGGCGGAGCCGTGGACGGGCTCAAAGACCGCAGCGGTGTCCCCGATGTTGGCGGAAGGGGCGAGGCCGAGGCCGCCCACGAGCCCGGCAGCGAGGTCGGAGAGGATGTCCCCCAGGAGGTTGGTGGTGACGATGACGTCAAAGCGCTCGGGGCGCATCACGAGCTGCATGGCGCAGTTGTCCACGATGATGTCCTGGACGTTCACCAGGGGGAAGTCCCTGGCCACCTCCTTGACCGTGTCCAGGAAGAGCCCCTGGGTGAGGGGGAGGACGTTGGCCTTGTGGGCGATGTGGAGGGTCTTGCGGGGCCTTCCCTCGGCGATCTTTAAGGCGACTCGGCCGATGCGCTCGCTGGCCTTCTTGGAGGTGACGGCGTCGGCGATGGCCACGTCCAGGTAGCGCCGCTCCTGCTCCACGTAAAGCCCCTCGGTGTTTTCCCGGACGATGACGAGGTCCACGCCGGGGCGGCTTTGGGGGACAGGGCGGCTCTTGGCGGGGCGGACGTTGGCGTAGAGGTCCAGCCTGCGCCTCAGGTAGCGGATGGCCCCGAAGAAGCCCGGCACCTTGCGCGTGGGGCTCGTGGCCGCCCCGAAGAGGGTGGCGTGGCAGGACAGGATCTTCTCTACCGTCTCCTCGGGGACGGAGGTCCCTCTTCTCTCAAAGGTCTCCCAGCCCGCCTCGGCCTCCACGAACTCCAGGGGGAGGCCGGTGGCCTCCAGCACCTTCCTCGCCGCCGGGACCACTTCGTGCCCGATGCCGTCGCCTTCAATCAAGCAGATGCGGTACGCCATTTGCCCTCCGGGTCAGGGGTATAACCCCCTTACGGGACTATACGCTACACCGCTGGGAGAAAGGGTTAGGAGCGGGCCGCCAGAAGGCCCAGGACCAGGGTCAAGTAGGCCAGGGTCCGCAAGGCCGCCTGGCGCAGGGGCCCAAAAGAGCTTTCCCACGGCCAAAGCTTGGGCATCCTGTGCTGTAAGGCCAAGGTGCGGGCACTCTAGGAGGGGCTCAAACTCCCCGACCCCCGCGCACTTGGCCCGGAAGGCGGGGGCCTCCCCTGGACCTTTCCCGCCGGAGCCTTTACCCTGGGGAACATGTACGAGGGGAAGATCCTCTACGAGGGGCTCACCTTTGACGACGTCCTCCTTTTGCCCGGCTACTCGGAAGTGCTGCCCAAGGAGGTCTCCGTCCAGACCCGGCTCACCAAGCGGCTTTCCCTGAATATCCCCATCCTCTCCGCGGCCATGGACACGGTGACCGAGGCGGAGATGGCCATCGCCATGGCCCGGGAGGGGGGGCTCGGGGTGATCCACAAGAACCTCTCCATAGAGGCCCAGGCGGCCATGGTGCGCAGGGTGAAGCGCTCCGAGGCGGGGATGATCCAGGACCCCGTGACCCTCCCCCCCACGGCCACCCTCGAGGACGCCGAGCGCCTCATGCGGGAGTACCGCATCGGGGGGCTTCCCGTGGTGGACCTCTACGGGAAGCTTTTGGGCCTGGTCACCAACCGGGACCTCCGCTTTGAGCGGGACTTGAAGCGCCCCGTCACCGAGGTCATGACCCCCCTGGAGCGCCTCATCACCGCGCCCCCCGGAACCACCCTCGAGGAGGCCGAGGAAATCCTCAGGCGGCACAAGGTGGAGAAGCTTCCCCTGGTGGACGAGTCGGGGAGGCTAAAGGGCCTCCTCACCCTGAAGGACATCGTGAAGCGCAAGCAGTACCCCAACGCGGCCAAGGACCCCCTGGGCCGCCTTCTGGTGGGGGCGGCGGTGGGGGCCTCCAAGGACCTCCCCGAGCGGGCCCAGGCCCTGGTGGAGGCGGGGGTGGACGTTTTGGTGCTGGACTCGGCCCACGGCCACTCCAAGGGCATCCTGGAGGCCCTCCTTTACCTCAAGGAGACCTTCGGCGAGAGGGTGGAGGTCATCGCGGGGAACGTGGCCACCCGGGAAGGGGCCAGGGCCCTGGCCGAGCGGGGGGCGGACGCGGTGAAGGTGGGCATCGGCCCCGGCTCCATCTGCACCACCCGGGTGGTCACGGGGGTGGGGGTGCCCCAGATCTCGGCCATCCTCGAGGCGGTGGCCGGGGTGGAGGACCTGGGGGTGCCCGTCATCGCCGACGGGGGGATCAAGTACACCGGGGACGTGGCCAAGGCCCTCGCCGCCGGGGCCCACACGGTGATGCTGGGGAGCATGCTGGCGGGCACGGACGAGGCCCCGGGGGAGGAGGTCCTGAAGGACGGGAGGCGGTACAAGCTCTACCGGGGCATGGGCTCCCTGGGGGCCATGAAGCAGGGTTCCGCCGACCGCTACTTCCAAGACCCCGGCAAAGGGGAGACCGAGGCCAAGAAGCTCGTCCCCGAGGGGATTGAGGGCATGGTGCCCTACAAGGGCCCGGTGGCCGACGTCCTCTACCAGATCGTGGGGGGCCTGAGGAGCGCCATGGGCTACGTGGGGGCGCCCGATATAGAGACCTTCCGCAGGAAGGCCCGCTTCGTGCGCATGACCATGGCCGGGCTCATTGAGAGCCACCCCCACGACGTGGTGGTGGTCAAGGAGGCCCCCAACTACTGGCGTTAGGGCCTCCGCCCTAGGATTCGCTCCCGAAGAGCTTTTCAAAGGCCGCCTTGTCCCCCTTCTTGTGGGCGAGGCGGTAGCTGCCTTCCCTTTCCTCTACCCTGCCCTCCTGAACCAGGGCCTTCAGGGTGTCCTGGAGCTCCTTCTTGGAGAAGGGCTCACCCTCCTCGTCCAGGTAGCGCTGGATCTCCTGGAAGGTGGCGAGGCGGAGGGCCTCGAGGGCCCGCATCACCCAAGCCTTGCGGTCCATGTCACCATCCTAATCCCTCCCACCGTGGCATCCTGGGGACGTGGACCCTTATCGGGAGTACCAGGATTACGTGATGGCCTCGAGGCTCCTCGTGGCCCAGGGCCTTTCCCTGGAGATCCTCCCCTTATCCCGGTACGCCCGGCTCCGCCTGAAGCGGATGGAGCTTGTAAAGGAGGGCCGGTGGGCGGCGTTGGAGGCCCTGGACGAACGCCTGCGCTACGGTTTTTGGACCAACCCTTGGCGCCTCAAAGAGGCCCTGAAACTCCTGGGCCACGCCCCCTACCTGGCCTCCCTCGAGGCCTTTGAGGGGCTTCTTTTCCCGGAGGAAAGGGCCCGGCTCCGCTATCCCGGCCAGGCGGGGGAGTACTACCTGGGGTTTTTGCGCCTCCCCTCCCTGGTGATGGACCCCCTGGCCTTTGAGGAGGCCCTGCGGGAGCAGGAGGCCCGGGGAGAGGCACTTCCCCTTTTTCTAAACGCCTTCCACCGCGTCTTGGGCTGAAAAGAGCCGCTTGCCCCAGGTAGTAGCCTCCAACGCCCCTTTGCGGTCTTGGAAGACCGGGATACTGTGCGGCGGGGAGGCCGGGGCGGGTGGCTACCCATCAGCCCCGCGGGCGTGGTGGCCCGGCGAGTGGAGCGGTAGGGCCTCCCTCAGGGGGCAAGATACATGGGTGGACGGGCTTTGGTTTTACTGGGTGCCCGATGGGACCCCCCCTTCCGCGGCCTCGGCGGAGGAAGCCTTCTACCTGAAGGGGCCTTTCTCCGGCCTCGAGGTCCGGGGCTTCCTCACGGTGAGCCCCGAGGGCCGGGTGCTAGGGGGTGTTGGGGTGCAGGGCATCAGGGCGGAGCCTCTGCCCGATAGGCGTCTTTGGGTCCGGGGGGTGCGGGATGGGATCTTGGGGCCTTACGTGGGCGCCGTTAACGGGGTGAGGCCCGACTCCACGTCCTTTTGCGACCCCTCCTGGTAGCCTAGGCTTATGGCGCTTTCCCGGGCGCAAGGGATTCTGGACGAGCTCAAGGCGTTTTTCGGCCCCCGGGCCCTCCTTTCCCGGGCGGCGAAGGAGGTCTACCGCTACGACGCCATCCTGGTGGGGCCCGAGCCTTTGGCGGTGGTCCTGCCCGAAAGCCGGGAGGAGGTGGCCTCCTTGGTCCGCCTGGCCCGGCGGCACGGGGTGGTGCTGGTACCCCGGGGGGCGGGAAGCGGCCTCTCCGGCGGGGCGGTCCCGGAGGAGGGGGCCATCGTGGTGGCCTTCACCC
This sequence comes from Thermus sp., assembly GCF_056332225.1. NCBI lineage: Bacteria > Thermotogati > Deinococcota > Deinococci > Thermales > Thermaceae > Thermus > Thermus sp. Next base: position 27,634 of record NZ_JBWGQW010000021.1, read on the forward strand.
GGATGGCCCGCCTGAAGGTGGACCCCCACACCCAGACGGCCTGGGCCGAGCCCGGGGTGACCACCGCCCGCATCTCCGAAGAGGCCAGGCCCTTCGGCCTCTTCTACCCCCCAGACCCCGCCTCCTACCGCACCAGCACCCTGGGGGGCAACCTGGGGGAGAACGCCGGGGGGCCCCTCTGCTTCAAGTACGGGGTCACGGGGGACTACGTTTTGGAGCTGGAGTGGGTGGACGCCCTGGGGGAGGTCCAGCGCTTGGGGCGGGACGCCTACGACCTGCCCGGCCTCCTCATCGGCTCGGAGGGGACCTTGGGCCTCATCACGGGGGCGCGGCTTAGGCTCCTCCCCTTGCCCCGGTACCGGGCCGCGCTCCTGGCCCACTTCCCGGGGGTGGAACCCCTGGCCGAGGCGGTCTCCGAGGCGGTGGCCCTGGGAGCCGTGCCCGCCCGCATGGAGTTCATGGACCCCGCCTGCGCGAACGCCGTGGAGGACTACCTGAGGATGGGCCTTCCCCGGGACCGGGCCCTTCTTCTGGTGGAAACGGACGGGGAGGAGGCGGACCTCGTGGACGAGGAGCTCTCCCTGGTGGAGGAAAGCGCCCGCCGCCACGGGGCCGAGGTGGTCCGCGCGAAAAGCGAGGCGGAGGCCGAGGCCCTCTGGCGGGCCAGGCGGGCGGTGAGCCCCGCTTTGGGCCGCATCCGCCCCAAGCGGGTGAACGAGGACATCGCCGTGCCCCGCTCGGCCCTGCCCCAGGTGGTGCGGGAGATCCGCGCCCTGGGGGAAGCCTTTGGCCTCTTCGTGGTCCAGTTCGGCCATATCGGGGACGGAAACCTCCACCCCAACATCCTCTTTGACCCCAGGAAGGAGAGCGAAGAGAAGGTCTGGGAGCTCGCCCACGAGATCGCCCGGGTGGCCCTAAGGCACGGGGGGGTGCTCTCCGGGGAGCACGGCATCGGCCTCATGAAGCGGGACTTCATGCTGGAGGCGGTGGACCCCGAGACCTTGGGGGCGCTCCACCGGGTCAAGGAGGCGCTGGACCCCCTGGGCCTCCTCAACCCGGGCAAGGTGCTTCCCTGAGGGGGATCTGGCGGGCCGCTGGGGTGGGGAGGAGTTCGCCCTCCTCCTCCCCGAAACCCACCCCTTGCGGGCAGAGCGCCTCGCGGAGGCATCAGGGAGGCGTTGGCCTCCACGGGCATCGCGGCGAGCTTCGGGGTGGCCGGCTACCGAGGGGATCTGGAGGACCTCTTCCGGCGGGCGGACCGGGCCCTCTACAAGGCCAAGTCCTGGGGAAAGAACCGCGTGGCGCGCGACACGGAGGAGGGTCAGGGAAGCCGATAGCCCGCCCCCTGGAGCACCGCCCTTGCCCGTTCCTTTTCCTCACGGGTGGCGAAGGAAAGCCGAAGGGCCCCCGCCGCCTCCCGGATGGTGAGGACCTCTATGTCCTTGATGTTCACCCCGGCCTCGCCGAGGGCGGTGGCGATCCTGGCGATCTCCCCGGGCCGGTCCGGCACCTGGACCACCAGGTCGTGCATCTCGGGGAGGAGGCTCCGCCGGACGATGGGGAGGCTGTCCCGGGTGCGCTTGGCCTCCTCCGCCGCCCGAAAGAGCGCCTCGGGTTCGTCCAGCAGGCCTTCTAACTCAAGAAGGACCCCCCTGAGTTCCTCTATGGCCTCTTTCAGGGCTTCCCTGTTCTCCACCACCATGTCCCGGCTCATCCTGGGGGACCCGGAGGCCACCCGGGTGAGGTCGCGGAAGCCCCCCGCCGCCAGGAACATGAGGAGGTCCCGGTGGGGGCTTCGCGCCACCATGCGGTTCAGGGCCACGGCGAGGAGGTAGGGAAGGTGGGAGACCCGGGCCACGAGCTCGTCGTGGAGGAGGGGGGGGACCTCGAGGGGGTAGGCCCCCAGGGCCTCCACGAGCCTCCGCACCCCCTCCCGGGCCTTGGGGCTCGTCCTTTCCGTGGGGGTGAGGACCCAGACGGCGTTCTCTAGAAGCCCGGCGTGGGCGTTCTCCACCCCGGCCCGTTCGCTTCCCGCCATGGGGTGCCCCCCCAGGTAGTGGGGGAGGAGGCCTTCCAGGAGGGCCACCACCTTCCCCTTGACGCTCCCCACGTCGGTCCAGAGGCTTTCCGGATGGGCCAAGGGGGCGAGGGCCTTCCCCAGGGTGGAGAGGGCCCCCACGGGGGCCGCGAGGATTCCCAGGGAAAGCTCCCCCACCCAGGGGCCGAGCTCGGTGTGCACCCGGTCGGCCACGCCCAGAAAAAGGGCCTTCTCCAGGGCGCTCGGGTCCTGGTCGTAGGCGTGGACCTCCTCGGCGAGGAAGCGCTCCTTGAGCCCCAGGGCCACGCTCCCGCCCAAAAGGCCCACGCCGAAGATCCCCACTTTGCCGAAGAGGGGCCTCATCCTAGGACGGGGGCGGAAAGGGTCCTGTCCAGGGCGGCCACCAGGCGGCGCGCCTTGTCCATGAGCTCGGCGAACTCCTCCTCGTGGAGCTGCTGGGCGGCGTCGGAGAGGGCCTTTTCCGGCTCGGGGTGGGTCTCCACGATGAGGCCGTCCGCCCCCGCGGCGAGCCCCGCCAGGGCCAGGGGGATGACCCAGTCCCTTTTGCCCGCCGGGTGGGAGGGGTCTATCCAGACGGGGAGGTGGGTCCAGCTCTTCAGCACGGGCACGGCGGCCACGTCCAGGGTGAAGCGGGTGGCCTTCTCAAAGGTGCGGATGCCCCGCTCCACGAGGATCACCCGCATGTTGCCCCGGGAGAGGACGTACTCCGCGCTCATGAGGAACTCCTCCAGGGTCATGCTCATCCCCCGCTTGAGGAGGACGGGCTTGCCCGACTCGCCCGCGGCTTGGAGGAGGGCGAAGTTCTGGGCGTTCCTGGCCCCGATCTGGAGGACGTCGGCGTGCTCGGCCACGAGCTCCACCTGCTCCGGGGAGAGGACCTCGGTGACGATGGGGAGGCCCGTCTCCCTCTTGGCCTCGGCGAGGATCTTTAGGCCCTCCACCCCCAGGCCCTGGAAGGCGTAAGGGCTCGTGCGGGGCTTGAAGGCCCCTCCCCGGAGCATGTGGGCCCCGTGGGCCTTCACGTAGCGGGCGGCCTTCAGGGTCTGCTCCCGGGACTCCACCCCGCAGGGGCCTGCGGCCACCATCACGTGGCCGCCCCCGGTTTTGCCCGTGGGGAACTCCAAGACCGTGGGGAAGGGCTGGACCTCGAGGCTTGCCAGCTTCCAGGGCTTGGAGATGGGGATGACCTCCGCCACCCCCGGCAGGGCCCGGAAGTGCTCCATGAGCTCCGGGGTGGGCCCCCGGCCGATGGCCCCCACCAGGGTGGTCTCCACGCCCCGGGAGAGGTGGGGCCGGTAGCCCACCTTCTCAATCTCCCGGATCACCGCCTGAAGCTCCTCCTCCATGTACCCCCGCTTCATCACGATCAGCATGGCTTCCCTCCTAAAAACTTCGGGCGCCCCCTTTTGGGGGGCGCCCTTGGTGCGGTGAACACCTACACGGAACGCAGGGCGCCCCCGGCGGGATAATAGAAGCCGAACCGACGCCCTAGGGTCCGCATAGTTGCCATGAGCTTAGGCCAAAGGGGTCCTGTTCGTCAAGCACCTCAGACCCTGAGCTCTCATCACTTTGAGGGCTGGGCCTTGACAAGGGAAGAGAAGAGGGGGGTAAGTAAGGTATGCCGCCCACTACCCCCCTTTCCCAAGTTATCACCCTCTGGGTCCATAAGGCCTTCGCCTCCCTCAGGAAAACCACCCGCTCCAACCTCGCCCTCTTCCTGTCCACCCCTGGGCCCTCACCCAAGCCCTCCTCCCTCTCCTCGTCCCTCGCTTTCCCAAAGACCGCCCCCTCCCCCTCATCGTGGACTGGACCTTCGCGGAAGACGGCAGGCACCAGGCCCTGGTGGCCGCACTTCCCCTCAAGGGAAGGGCCCTGGT
>NZ_JBWGQW010000022.1:0-31022 GCF_056332225.1 Thermus sp.
ATGGGGAAGTTTTTGAGGTTAGCACAAAGGTTGGAGATGTGCTCATATTTTTAGGTAGCATTCACTGGTGGTTTATTCTTGCTTATGTCGGATTCGGATTGCTCATTTCAAGGAAAGACCGAGTCTACTTTGTAGAATCAATCTATAAACAGCGAGGCTGGTTTTCCATGGGTTTAATTCTTATCATGGTTTATGCTTACATTTACTTCGGGACCGGGGATACTCGGCATAGGGCCTTGCTTTACCTTCTTTGGTCGCCGCTTTTCTCGGTGTATTTTTGCTTAAAGTTAACCTCTTTCTACAGAAGAAATCGCTGTCCATGATACGTTTGCTTTACCTCATCACCCGCGCTGAGCCTGGTGGAGCCCAGGTGCATGTCCTGGAGCTCCTGCGGGCTTTTAGGGACCAGGCCGAGGTTCACCTCGGGGTGGGGGAGGACCGGGACGGGTTTCTCATAGAGGAGGCGAGGAAGCTTGGTGTGGAGGTTTACCTCCTCAAGGGGCTGGTCCAGCCCATACGCCCCCACCAGGACCTCTCCGCCCTTTGGGAGGTCGGGGCCCTCCTCATGCGCCTCCGCCCTCACCTTGTCCACGCCCACTCCTCCAAGGCGGGGTTCCTCGGACGGCTTGCGGCGAGGGCCTTGGGCGTGAGGAGCGTCTACACCGCCCACGGCTGGGCCTTCACCGAGGGGGTCCCCAAGGGGCGGAGGAGGCTCGCCCTCGCCATGGAGCGCCTCGCCGGGCGGTTTGGGGACCGGGTGATCGCCGTGTCCCATTACGACCGGGACCTCGCCCTCCGCCACCGGGTGGTCCCTCCGGAAAAGCTAAGGGTCGTCTGGAACGGCGTGCCGGACACCCCCCTGAGGGCCCGCCCCAAGGCCCACCCCCCGAGGCTCGTCATGGTGGCCCGCTTCGCCCCCCCAAAGGACCACGCCCTCCTCCTTCGGGCCCTTGCGGGCCTAAGGGAGCTTCCCTGGACCCTGGACCTGGTGGGGGAGGGCCCCCTCCTTCCCCAGGCCAAGGCCCTGGCCGAGGCCCTGGGGCTTGCGGAGCGGGTGCGCTTCCTCGGGGCGAGGCGGGACGTGGCGGAGGTCCTGGCGGGGGCCCAGGTCTTCGCCCTCGCCACGAACTGGGAGGGCCTTCCCCTTTCCGTGCTGGAGGCTATGCGCTCCGGTCTTCCCGTGGTGGCCTCGGACGTGGGCGGGGTGAAAGAGGCGGTGGTGGAGGGGAAGACGGGGTTTCTGGTGGGGCGGGGGGACGAGGCGGGGTTTAGGGAGAGGCTCGCGCGGCTCCTGCAAGACCCAGGGCTCAGGGCCTCCCTGGGGGAGGCGGGGCGGAGGCGCTACGAGGAGGCCTTCACCCTGGAGAGGATGCTCCGGGAGACCTGGCGGGTCTACCAGGAGGTCCTGGGTTAGGTCTTTTCATGCTCCGTTCACCCGTTTTTTGGGTAAGATGACAGGCGTGAGCGCTTTGGAGCTGCGTATTCCCTACCGCGCGGCCCAGGCCCGTTCCCGAACGGGCTTGGCCTGGGTCCTGGCGCCCCTGCCCTCCCTGATCTCCGGGCTCCTCCTTTTCGGGGCCACCTCGTGGGGGAAGGAGGTATGGCTCCTGGTGGGGCTCACCGCCCTGGCCCACCTCCTGGCCTTCTTGGCCACGGAGCGGATGGCCCGCTACCCCGGGCAGGAGTCTTGGAGCCTGGCGGGCTTTAACCTTCTCCTCTTCACCCTCTTCCTGGTGGCCGTCCTGGCCATGGGGCGGCTCTACTACTCCAGGAGCTACCTCCTTGTGGCCACCCTCCTGGCCTTCCTCCTTCTCCTCCTCTACCTGAGGGGTCTTCCTCCGGCGAGGCTCGCCCTCCTCCCCGGGGGCGTGGCCGATGGGCTCCTTCGGGCCCTGGGCAGGGAGCTTCCCCCCTTGAGGGGCCTCGAGGGGGTGGAGGGGGTGGTGGCCGACCTGCACCACCTGGACCCCAGGGCCCTTCCCCTCCTGGCCGAGGCCGCCTTCCGCGGCCTGCCCATCCTCCACGCCGCCAGGGTGTACGAGGGCTACACGGGGCGGGTTCCCCTGGAACTGGCCGAGGGGCTCTTTGCCCTGGCGGAGCGGGAACGGGGCCTCTACCCCCTCTTCAAGCGGGCCTGGGAGGTGGGGCTGGTGCTCTTCCTTTCTCCCCTCGCTCTTCTCCTGGGGCTCCTCGTGGCCCTCGCGGTCTACCTGGACCTGGGGAGGCCCGTGCTCTTCGCCCAGGAGCGGGTGGGCCTCGGCGGGAGGGCCTTTAAGGCCTACAAGTTCCGCACCATGCGGGGGGCTCCCCGGGAGGGGGCCTACGCCGGGGAGGAAGGGGGGCGGATCACCCCCTTGGGCCGGTTCCTCCGCCGCTACCGCTTGGACGAGCTTCCCCAGCTCTGGAACGTCCTCAAGGGGGAGATGAGCCTCGTGGGCCCCCGGCCCGAGCAGCGGGTCCTGGCCGAGGCCTACGCCCGGGAGATCCCCCTTTACGCCCTAAGGCACGCGGTGCGGCCCGGCCTCACGGGGTGGGCCCAGGTGCACCAGGGCTACGCCGAGGGGAAGGAGGAAACCCTGGTAAAGCTGAGCTACGACCTTTACTACATCAAGCACCTCTCCTTCTTCCTGGACCTCCGGATCCTCCTTCGCACGATCTGGGTGGTCCTCTCGGGCTTCCGGGCGAAGTGAGTTATGGAACCCAAAGAACTCACCCTCTTGGACCTCTTGACCCACCTTCGGCGGAGGGGGCGCGGGATCCTTTGGCTCGCCCTTGGCGCGGGGGTTTTGGTCTACGGGGCGAGCCTCCTCCTCCCTCCCCGCTACGAGTCACGAGCCCTGGCCCGGCTGGACCTGCAACCGCCCCCAAGCGTGGAGGCCTCCACGGGTCAAGCCCAAACCCACCTTGCTTCCCTAGTGGGAGCCCTTCAAGTCGCGGGCATGGAGTGGAGGTTCCCCGACGGGGAGCGGGTGGGCCGGCTTGCCCGGTTGGAGTGGAAGGACGGGGACCAGACCCTATCCTTCCGCGTGGCTGGGTCCACGCCCAAGGCGGCGCAGGAGCGGGCGGCGTGGCTCCTTGGGGAGAGCGAGCGCTATTTGCGGGAGAAGGTCTGGGAGGTCTACCGCTCCTTGGCGCAGGCCGAGCTCGCCAAGGCCAAGGAGAACCTGGAGGCCCTGAGGAAGGGCCTCGAGGCCACACCTCCTAAGGCCTTTTCCGCCGGGGGTTCGGCCCTTGCCCCCTACCTCGAGGCCCAGGGGGTTTCCCCTCCGGTGGCCCGGGCCCAGGACCCCGCCGCCACCTACCTTGCCCTCACGCGGGCCGAGCTTTCTTCCCAGATAGCCCAGCTCCAGGCCAGGGTAGACATCTTGGAGCGGCTTGTGCGGGAGGATGGGGCCCTGGAGCGCTTCCTGGTCGTGAGCGTGCTCGTGCCCCCCACGCTTCCCGAAAAACCCCTTTCCCCAAGGCCCCTGGCCTACGGGGTACTGGCCGCTCTCGGGGCCTTCCTCCTGGGCCTCCTGTGGGTCCTCCTCGCCGCCACTTTGGGTGAGGAAACCCCTAGCCGCCCTCTCCGAGGAGGTGGCGGAGGCCCTGAGGAAGGAGGATAGACCCCTACCCGCTGGGGGCGCCCTACGGGGTATTGATGGGGACAAATCGCCAGCAACCAGGAGGCCTGGGCCTCGGTGCTGGCCCCGCCGAGAAGGTGGCCCCTAAGCGGGGCCTCCTCCTCGCCCTGGCCGTGGCCTTGGGCCTCATGCTCGGGGTGATGGCCGCCTTCCTGGCCGAGGCGCTTAGGCCCCAGGAAAGGGCCACCGGCTAAGCCCGGCCCGCTCCAGGACCTCCTCCGCCTCCGCCATGTACCGGTCCCAGGGGACGAGGGCGTAGCCCCTTTCGCCCCGGGCGGCGTAGTAGGGAAGGTCTAGGGAGAGGGGGGCGCGCACCTCGTGGTGTTCCCGCACCAGGGCGGGGATGGGCTTAGGGAAAACCCGGGGGCGCCTCAGGCGCTCCAGGAGAAGGGCGAGGCGCAAGGGGGCCATCAGTTCCTCCGCACCTTCTTGTTGAGGAAGTCCAGGAGGAGGTAGCGGCCGATGTTGCCGGGGTGGGTGAGGTAGGCCTTGCCCCGGGTGATCTGGGAAAGCTTCTTCACGAAGGCCAAAAGCTCGGGCTCCCGGGCCAGCATGAAGGTGTGGATGGGGATCCCCTCCCGCCTCGCCAGGGTGGCCTCCTTCAGGGTTTCGGCGAGGATCAGGGGGTCCAGGCCCCAGGCGTTTTTGTAGATCTCCCCGCTCGGGAGGGTTAAGGCCGAGGGCTTGCCGTCGGTGATGAGGATGATCTGCTTCATCTCCCCGCCCATCTTCTTGAGGAGGGTGCGGGCGAGCTCCAGGCCCGCCTTGGTGTTGGTGTGGTAGGGGCCCACCTGGGCCAGGGGGAGCTTGGAGAGGGGGATCTCCTCGGCGGTGTCGTGGAAGAGGACGAAGCGGACCCGGTCGCCGGGGAACTGGGTGCGGATGAGGTGGGCGAGGGCCAGGGCCACCCTCTTGGCCGGGGTGAAGCGGTCCTCCCCGTAGAGGATCATGGAGTGGGAGCAGTCCAGGAGGACCACGGTGCTCATGCTGGCGGTGTACTCGGCGAGGTCTATGACCAGGTCCTCGTGGGAAAGGCGCTCCAGGCCCTTGAGGGCCGCCTTCTTCAGGGTCTCGGGGACGTTGAGGTCCAGGGGGTCCCCCCACTCCCAGGCCTTGGTCTCCCCCGTCTTCTCCACCCCGGGGGCGTGGTGGGGGGTGGGGTGGAGGCCCGGGGGGTTCCGCCCTAGGGCCCCGAGGAGCTCCCGGAGGCTCTTTAGCCCCAGGAAGTCCGAGGCCTTCTCCGTGAGCTCAAACCGGGCCTCCCCCGCCTCGCCCCGGTACCCGCCCTGGGCGGGGTCCGTGGGGTCCTCCCCGGGAAGGCGGAGGTAGCCCGCCTCCTTGAGCTTCTGGATCATCCCCTGGATGGCCTGGTAGAGGCGGGTTTCCTCCTTGAGGTTTGCGAAGCGGGCCTCCTTTAGCCAGTCCTCGGGGACGAGCTCGTTCTTGAGGAGGGCCTGGAGGAGGGCGTCGTAGAGGTCCTCGAGGGTGGGGGCGCGGCTCGGGTCCGGGTCGTAGCGCTGGAAGGGGTCGGAAAACCCCGAGTCCAGGAGGAAGTCCTCCAGGAGGGAGAGGATCTCCTCGGGGGAGAGGTCCTCCAGGCCCCCTTCATAGCGGCTGTAGCGGATGGCCTTCATCTTTGCAACCTCCTCAAGATCCTTTCCATGAGCCGGGCGTAGTCCGGAAGCCGCGAGAAGATGGCCCGGGCCAGGGCTTCGTTGTACGTGTGGACCGTGAGGTTGCGGTCGTCCGCCATGCCGAGGGCCAGGCGAGCCTCTTCCTCCCCCAAAAGCCCCGCCTCCCGGGCCAGGCGGATGACCCCCTTGGGGCTTGCCCCCTCCAGCCCCTCCACCTCCCGGAGGTAGGCCTGAAGCGCCTTCCACAAGGCCTCAAAGGTGTACTCAAAGCGCTGGATGGCCGCGTCCCGCTCAACGGGGCTCGGGTCCTGCAGGAAGGCGAGCTCTCTAAGCGTGGCGAGGGCCTTCTCCGCGACCTGGATCCGTTCTAGAACTCGGCCCACAGGACGCCCTCCCTGAGCACCCGTTCCCGGAAGGCGGGCTCGGCCTCGGCGAGGTCCACGAGGTCCACCCGCCGCACCACGGGGGCCTCCTCCAGGGCCTCCCGGAGGAGGGGCATGAGGTGGGCGAGGGGTATAGGCGAGAGGAGGGCGAGGTCCAGGTCGGAGGCCCGCCCCCCCTCTCCCCGGGCGAAGGAGCCGAAGAGGAAAAGCCTCGTTCCCGTCCCCTGGAGGAAGGGCCTTAAGGCGGCGAGGACGGCCTCCTTGTCCCGCTCCAGGCTAGTTGCCATAGCTCCTCGGCCTCTCCGCCGCCTGGTAGCTCGCCTCGCCCCGGGAGAGCTTCCTCCTCCCCACGAGGCCCTCGAGGACGAACTCCCCGGCGGAAAGCAGGACCTCCGGCTCCTCCCCCTCGGCGAGGGCCCTCGCCGCCTCCAGAAGCCCCGGGACCCCGGCCATGGCCCTAAGGGCTTCCTCCAGGTCCCCCTCGGGGAGGGTGAGGAGGTTTCCCGCCTCAAAGTGGGCCACGATGGGCTCGGTCCTGATGCGGTAGCGGGGGAGGACCATCCCGAAGGCCTTCTGCACGATCTCCCGCGCCACCTTCTCCGCCCCCTGGAGCTCCCCTTCGTACTCCAGCTCCAGCTTCCCCGTGATGGCGGGAAGCCCCTGGTAGAGGTCCAGAGGCCTCGCCACGGGCCTTCCCCCCTGGAGGAGGGCCCTTCGCTCGGCGCTCGCCGCCACCACCTCCAAGAGGCTGATGGCGAGGCGCTGGGAGACCCCCGCCGTCTGGTCCACGCGGCGGTCCTCCCGGGCGGCGAAGGCCACGGCCTCCACGGAAAGCCTCACCCACTCCGGGACCAGGACCCCCTCCGGCACGTAGGCCTCCTGGGCGCTGATCCGGGCCCCCTCCTCCAGGGAGCGGGGGTAGTGGGTGCGGATCTCGCTCCCGATGCGGTCCTTGAGGGGGGTGACGATCCGGCCCCTGGCGGTGTAGTCCTGGGGGTTGGCGGTGAAGACGAGCCAGACGTCTAGGGGAAGCCGGATGGGGTAGCCCCGGATCTGGACGTCCCCTTCCTCGAGGATGTTGAAGAGGGCCACCTGCACCTTGGGGGCGAGGTCGGCGAGCTCGTTCACGGCGAAGATCCCCCGGTTTGCCCGGGGCAGGAGGCCGTAGTGGATGCTCTCCAGGTCCGCCATCCCCGTGCCCCGCCTGGCCGCCTTGATGGGGTCCATGTCCCCGAGGAGGTCGGCCACGGTGGTGTCGGGGGTGGCAAGCTTTTCCACGTAGCGCTCCTCCCGGCCAAGCCAAAGGATCGGGGCTTCGTCCCCGGCCTCCTCCAAAAGGCGCTTCCCCTCGGGAGAGATGGGAAAGAGGGGGTTATCCCTGAGCTCCGTGGCCAGGGCGGGGACCTCCTCGTCTAAGAGGCTCGTGAGGCTTCTAAGGATGCGGCTTTTCGCCTGGCCCCGGGTGCCGAGGAGGATGAAGTTCTGCTTGGCCAGGATGGCCTGGACCAGGGCGGGGATCACCGTGTCCTCGTAGCCGTGGATGCCGGGAAAGAGCGTCTCCCCGCGCCTTAGCTTCTCCCGGAGGTTCTCCCGGGCCTCGTCCTTCACGGTGCGGCGAAGCTTTTCCAGGGGGTAGGTGCGCTTGAGTTCGCCTAGGGTCTTGGCCTTCACCCTTACCAGTCTAGGGGAAGGGGTGGAGGGGGGTGTGTGCCTTGAGTCTCCTTAGGATGACGACCCAGGCCTTCCGCTTTAACCCCAAGGCTCCCTTGGGGAAGGCGGTGCAGGCCGCCCGCGCCTTGGGGGAGCGCCTCGAGGCCCTCGCCGTGGTCCTCTTCGGCTCCCTGGCCCGGGGGGAAGCGACGCCGACTCCTCCGGAACACCCTTCTCCCCTTTCCCGAAAGGTGCCCGGAAGGGGTGCGCCGGGTGGTACACCTTGGCCGAGGCCAGGGAGGCCCTGAAGGAGGGGTTTGGCGTGGTCCCGGCCGCCCTTGGGGAGGGGCGGGTCCTCTTTGAGCGGGAGAGGCCCGGGAGGTCCTTGGCCGCCTAGCCTAACGCCCTTCTCATGCCTAGGGGGTATCTTGGCGGCGTGGAGATTCACGGCACCACCATCCTGGCCGTGCGCAAGGACGGGGTCACCGCCCTCGCCGGAGACGGCCAGGTCACCTTCGGCCAGACCGTGCTCAAGCGGGGGGCGGTGAAGGTGCGGAAGCTGGAGGTGGGGGAAGGCGTCCTGGTGGGGTTCGCCGGGGGTGTGGCCGACGCCTTGGCCCTCCTGGAGCGCTTTGAGGAGCGGCTCAAGGAGGCCAAGGGGAACCTCCTGAAGGGGGCGGTGGAAACCGCTAAGCTTTGGCGCACCGACCGGGTCCTCCGCCACCTCCAGGCCATGATCGTGGCCGCGGACCGGGAGGGCATGGTCCTCCTCTCGGGAAGCGGGGAGGTGATCGCCCCGGAGGAGCCCCTTTTGGCGGTGGGCTCGGGCGGGCCCTACGCCCTCGCCGCCGCCAAGGCCCTTTACCGCCACACGGGGCTTTCCGCCAAGGAGATCGCCACGGAGGCCCTGAGGATCGCGGCCGAGGTGGACCTCTACACCTCGGGCCAGGTCACGGTCCTCACCCTGGGGGAAGCATGAACCTGACGCCCGCCGAGATCGTAAGGGAGCTCTCCAAGTACATCGTGGGCCAGGAGGCGGCCAAGCGGGCGGTGGCCGTGGCCTTGAGGAACCGCTACCGCCGCAAGAAGCTCCCCCCGGAGGTGGCCCGGGAGGTGACCCCCAAAAACATCCTCATGATTGGCCCCACGGGGGTGGGGAAGACCGAGATCGCCCGCCGCCTTGCCCGCCTCGCCGGGGCGCCTTTTGTGAAGGTGGAGGCCACCAAGTTCACCGAGGTGGGGTACGTGGGCCGGGACGTGGACGCCATCGTCCGCGACCTGGCGGAGGCCAGCTACCAGCTCGTGCTGGAGGAGATGAAGAAGAAGGTGGAGGAGAAGGCCCTGGCCTTCGCCGAGGAGGAGCTCGCCACCCTGCTTCGCGCCCCCCTGGCCGAGGTGCGCTCGGGCCGCCTGGACGGCCACCTCGTGGAGGTCCAGGTGGAGGAGGAGCTTTCCCTCCCCTTCATGGGGGTCCTGGGGGGCGAGGCCTTCGGGGGCATGGGGGAGATGCTCAAGGGCCTTCTCCCGAGGCGCCCGGTCCGCCGCCGCATGACGGTGAGGGAGGCGCGGGAGGTGCTGAAGAACCAGCACGCCGAGCGCCTCATAGACAAAGAAGAGCTCAAGGAGGAGGCGAGGCGCCGGGCCCAGGAGGAGGGCATCGTCTTCATCGACGAGATCGACAAGGTGGCCCGCCGGGAAGGTACCGTGGGCCCGGATGTTTCGGGGGAGGGGGTGCAGCGGGACCTCCTCCCCATCGTGGAGGGGACGGTGGTCTCCACGCGGATCGGTCCCATCTCCACGGAGCACGTCCTCTTCATCGCCGCCGGGGCCTTCCACGTGGCCAAGCCCTCGGACCTGATCCCCGAGCTCCAGGGGCGGTTTCCCATAAGGGTGGAGCTTTCCCCCTTGGGCCCCGAGGAGTTCTACCGCATCCTCAAGGAGCCCGAGAACTCCCTTATCCGGCAGTACACGGAGCTCCTTAAGGCCGACGGCACCGAGCTCGTCTTTGAGGACGAGGCCCTCTGGGCCATCGCGCAGGCGGCCCACCGGGCCAACCAGGACCTCGAGGACATCGGGGCCAGGCGGCTCGCCACGGTTTTGGAAAGGGTGCTGGAGGAGGTGAGCTTCCAGACCGACCTGGGCCGTGTGGAGATCACCCGGGCCTACGTGGAGAAGCGGCTTCAAGAGGTCTTCGCTTCCCCGGACCTAACGCGGTTTGTCCTGTAGGAGGGAAAGATGCGCTGGTTGCTTGTCGCCTTTGGCTTGCTCGCGGTTCCCGGCCTGGCCCAGACCCCTCCGCCCCCGGCGGGGCAGGTGCAGCAGGACCCCCTGAAGATGGGGGTGCAGCTTTACGCCCTCGGGCGGTACGAGGCGGCCCTGGCCCTGTTTGAGCGGGCGGCCAAGGAAAATCCCGCCAACCCCGACGCCCTCTACTGGCTGGCCCGGGCCCAGCTGAAGATGGGCCTTCTGAACCCCGCCCTGGAAAACGCCAAGGGCCTGGTGGCCAAGAACCCCCGGTACATCGGGGGGTACATGGTCCTCTCCGAGGCCTACGTGGCCCTCTACCGGGCCTCGGAGGACCGGGAGAAGGGGAAGGCCTACCTGGAACAGGCCCTTTCGGTGCTGCGGGACGCGGAGAAGGTCAACCCCCGCTACCCGGCGCTCTTCGCCCAGCGGGGCCTGGTCTACGCCCTCCTGGGGCAGCCGGACAGGGCGGAGGAGGCCTTCAAGAAGGCCCTTTCCCTGGAGGACAGCCCCGGGGTGCGGGCCGCCCTGGCCGAGCTTTACCTCTCCCTGGGCCGCCTGGACGAGGCCTTGGACCAGTACGCCAAGGCGGTGGCCCAAGCCCCCAAGGACCCGGACCTCCGGGTGCGTTACGCCTCGGCCCTCCTCCTCAAGGGGAAGGCGGAGGAGGCGGCCCGGGTATTGGAGGAGGGGCATAGGCTCAAGCCCTTGGACGCCGAGGGTTGGTACACCCTGGGCCAGGCCTACTGGGCCCTGGGGAGGGCGAAGGAGGCGGGGGTGGCCCTGGAAAACGCCGTGACCCTCGCCCCCTTGCGCTTCCCGGCCGCCTACTACTACCTGGGCCAGGTCTATTTGGCCCTTGGGGATTACCCCAAGGCCAAGAGCCGCCTCACGGTGGCGGTGCGCCTCGAGCCCAAGCGCGCGGAGTACCGCTACAGCCTCTGCCTGGCCAACGAGAAGCTGGGGGACAAGGAGGGCGCCCGCTACCAGTGCCAAGAGGCCCTGAAGCTCAAGCCGGGCTACAAGGAGGCGGAGGAGGTCTTGAGAAGGCTTTAGCGGCCCCCATTGTTCCTTTGGGGCTTTGGGTTTGGGCCTTTCTGGGCTAAGGTGGAGGCGTCCATGTGGCGCTTTGAGCGGGGAAGCTTCACCCCGGAGGACTTCCCCCTCCCCGAGGAGGGAAGCCTCCTTCTCGTGGTGAACGGCAGGCCCTGGACGGCCCTTGCCTACACCCCTGGGGAGGAGGTCTATTTGGCGGTGGGCCACCTCTTCCTGAGCGGGGTTCTCTGGAGCCTGGAGGGGGTGCGGCTCAGGGTGGGGGAGGGGATGGTCCTCGTGGACCTCCCCTACGAGCCCGAGAAGGCCCTGGGGGTGCGGGACAGCGGCTGCACCCCCGGCCTCCGCCACGGGGAGCCCAGGCTTGCGCCCCTCCCTCCCGTGCCCCTGGACCCCGCCCTTCCCCTCCGCCTCTTGGCCACCTTGCGGGCGGAAGCCCGGGCCTACCCAAGGAGCCGGGGCATACACGGGGCGGGCCTTTTTGACCTGGAGGGGCGGCTTCTTTACCTGAACGAGGACATCGGGCGGCACAACGCCGTGGACCGGTTAGCGGGCTACATGCTCTTGGAGGGGGTGAGGCCCCCGGTGCTTTTGGCGAGCACGGGGCGGGCGAGCCGGGAGATGGTGGCCAAGGCCATTGGGATAGGGGCGGTACTCCTAGCGAGCCGGACAGGGGCCACGGCCCAGGCGGTGGAGCTGGCACGGGCGTACGGTCTAGCCTTGGCGACCTACGTGCGCCCCACGGGCTACCGCCTCTACGCCCCCGGGGGGATGCCCGTGCCCGAGGGGGCCTTCAGGCCCTAGGCTCTTCCTTCTTCTCCTCGCCCTCCTGCAGGCCCTTCTTGAACTCCCGCGCCGACTGGCCGATCCCCCGGGCCAGCTCGGGAAGCTTCTTGGCGCCGAAGAGGAGAAGGATGACCAAGAGGATGAGGATGATCTCCAGGGGTCCTAAGCGCATGGAGCCATGATAGCATGCCTTGACCCTCCTAAGGTGAGGTGCTATCGTGGCCTCTGGGTGGCCACGGCCTCCGGGGCGTAGCGCAGGCCGGTAGCGCACCTGCTTTGGGAGCAGGGGGTCGCCCGTTCAAATCGGGCCGCCCCGACCACGCGGGAGTAGCTCAGTTGGTAGAGCATCGGCCTTCCAAGCCGAGGGTCGCGGGTTCGAGTCCCGTCTCCCGCTCCAAAGGGCCGGGGCTTCTGCCCCGGCTCCACGGTTTGGGCCCGTAGCTCAGCGGACAGAGCAGCCGCCTTCTAAGCGGTAGGTCGGGGGTTCAAGTCCCTCCGGGCCCGCCAGTTTTTACGGCCCTTGGTCGGTTTGGGTGTAGCCCTGGCTCCTTTGCCGAGGTATTTATGTGGAAAGGTTTGAAGGATTTTCTGACGCGGGGGAATGGGGCGGATCTGGCGGTGGCCGTGGTGGTCGGCACGGCCTTCGGCCAGGTGGTGAACAGTCTGGTGGCGGACGTGATTACCCCCCTCATCGGCGCCTTGGGTGGGGCGCCGGATTTCTCGGGGATGAAACTTGGTCCCGTCGCCCTGGGCAAGTTCTTGAACGCCCTCCTCAACTTCCTCATCGTGGGCGCGGCCATCTACTTCCTGGTGGTGGTGCCCATGCAGGCGGCGCAGAACCGCTTGCAGAAGAAGGCCGAGACAGCGCCTCCGGAGGAGGTCAGGCTTCTCCGGGAGATACTGGAGGAGCTCAGGAAGAAGGCCTGAGCCGGTTCCAGAAGAAAAGGGCCAGGTACCCTAGGCCGAGCTCCGGCCTGGGGTTTGTGGTCACGGAGAGGGCGAAGGCGTGGAAGAGGAGGCTTTCTAGGGCGTGGCGGGGGCTTCTTTTGAGGAGGTCCTTGAGGGCGGGGCCCTGCCGGAGGGCGAGGAGGGCGAGGTAGGGGAGGTAGGGCCAGGGCCCGGTGGCAAGGCCCAGGGCGGAGGCCCCAAGGCTCAGGAAGGCCAGGGCCCGGGCGGGGGAGAGGGGGTCTAGCCCGAGAGCCTTGAGCTCCTCCCAAAAAGGGGGGTCCTCCCCGGGCCAGGGCGCCTTCAGGAGGAGGAGCCTTCGCCCCTCGTGCCCCCCCAGGTAGAGCCGGGGATCGGGGGCCACCCCGAGGGGGAGGAGGAGGGCAGGGTTTTCCCTCAGGGCCTGGAAGAGGAGGGGGTCCAGGGGGGTGCCGTCCACCAGGTACCAGGCGTGGGGCCTCCCCGTGAAGAGGAAGCCCAGGGCGCGCTCCACCCGGTGCCCCCGGTGGGCGAGGATGCCGGGCCAGGCCTCCGGGGGCTCCTCGAGGAGGGCCTCCCGCCAGGGCGGGCTGGAGCGGAGGGGCGCGGTCTTTAGCCGGAAGCGGACTTCTAGGGTTTCCCCTTCCTCCAGGGCGAAGCGGGCGAGGAGGTTGCCCCGGGCCTCAAAGGCCTCGAGGGGCCTATGGGAGAGGGCAAGCTCCCCCACCTCCTGGCCAGGGAGGGTCTGGGGCAGGGGGAGAAGGTGCTCCCCGCCGGAAAGGGGGCGGAAGCGGAGGGTCCAGCGCACACGCCTAGGCTACCCCGTCCGGGCCCCCTTTCCGCTACACTTCTCCCATGGACTGGCTCCTCACCCCCGGCCCCGTGCGCCTGCACCCCAAGGCCCTGGAGGCCCTCGCCCGGCCCCAGCTTCACCACCGCACCGAGGCCGCCCGGGAGGTCTTCTTGAGGGCCCGGGGCCTCCTCAAGGAGGCCTTCCGCACCGAGGGCGAGGTCCTGATCCTCACGGGAAGCGGCACCTTGGCCATGGAGGCCCTGGTCAAGAACCTCTTCGCCCCCGGGGAGAGCGTCCTGGTGCCCGTATACGGCAAGTTCTCCGAGCGCTTTTACGAGATCGCCCTGGAGGCGGGCCTTAAGGCCCACCGCCTGGACCTCCCCTATGGCCAGGTGCCCCGCCCCGAGGAGGTGGCCAAGGAGGGATACGCGGGCCTCCTCCTCGTCCACTCGGAGACCTCCACCGGGGCCCTCGCCGACCTTCCCGCCCTGGCCCGGGCCTTCAAGGAGAAGAATCCCGAGGGCCTGGTGGGGGCGGACATGGTGACGAGCCTCCTCCTGGGGGAGGTGGCCCTCGAGGCCTTCGGGGTGGACGCCGCCGCCTCGGGGAGCCAGAAGGGCCTCATGTGCCCCCCGGGCCTTGGCTTCGTGGCCCTCGCCCCAAGGGCCCTGGAGCGCCTAAAGCCCAGGGGCTACTACCTGGACCTCGCCCGGGAGCTCAGGGCCCAGAAGGAGGGGGAGAGCGCCTGGACCCCGGCCATCAACCTGGTCCTGGCGGTGGCCTCGGTCTTGGAAGAGGTCCTTCCCCGCCTGGAGGACCACCTCGCCCTCAAGGCCTGGCAGAACGCCCTCCTCTACCGGGTGGGGGAGGAAGGGGGCCTTAGGCCCGTCCCCGAGGAGAAAAGCCCCGCGGTGGCCGCCTTCTACCTGCCGGAGGGGGTTCCCTACGCCCGGGTGAAGGAGGCCTTCGCGAGAAGGGGGGCGGTCATCGCCGGGGGGCAGGGGCCCTTGAAGGGGAGGGTCTTCCGCCTCTCCCTCATGGGGGCCTACGACCGCTACGAGGCCCTGGGGGTGGCCGCCATGTTCAGGGAGGTTTTGGAAGATATTCTTCCAGCTTCTTGAGCATCTCCTCCCGGGTGTAGACCGCCCGGGCCCCGCCCACGAGCTTGGGCCGGGTTTTGGCGGCGAGGAGCACCGCCTCGCCGATCCTCCGCAGGGAAAGCCTCAGGGGCACGGCCACGGGGCGGAGGTGCATGCCGATGAGGACCCCGCCCACGTCCATCCCCCCGTGGGCCTGGGCCCTAAGGGACTCCACCACCACCGGGTCCTTAAAGCGCAGGAAAGCCGCCGTGGCCAAGGCCCCCCCCGCCTTGGGGTGGGGGAAGACGGTGACCTCCTCCAGGCCGTAGGCCCGGGCCGTTTCCCTTTCCACCACCAGGGCCCGGTTCAGGTGCTCGCAGGCCTGCACCGCCACGTGCACCCCCCTTTCCAGGAGGGGCGGGAGGAGGCCCTCTAGAAGGGCGTGGGCCGCCTCGAGGCTCGGCCTCGTCCCCACCTTTTCCCCCAGGACCTCGCTGGTGGACCCTCCCAGGACGAAGAGGCTTCCTTCCCCCATGGGGAAGAGGTCCAGGAACTCCAGGATGGCCCGCTCGGCCGCCTTGCGGATCCCCTCCATGCCCTCAGCCTACCCCGGGGGCGCCTGGCCCAGAAGGAGGTCCAACACGATGAAGAGGAACATCCCCAGGCTCACCCCCACGTTGGCCTGGAAGAAGGCCACCTCCACCTTGGAGAGGTCCTCCGGGGAGACCAGGCGGTGCTCAAAGACGAGAAGCCCCCCCACCAGGAGGAGGCCCAGGTGGTAAAGGGGCCCCGCCCCGTAGCTCAACCCGGCCATCAGGAAGGCGAGCCAGGCGAGGAGGTGGGTGGCCCGGGCGAGGGCGAGGGCCTTGGGGATCCCGAAGCGGGCGGGGATGCTCTTTACCCCATAGGCCCGGTCAAAGGCGTAGTCCTGGGTGGCGTAGAGGATGTCAAACCCGGCGATCCAGAGCCCCACCCCGGCCCAGAGCCAGTAGGCCGTGGGGGCGAAGCTCCCGGTGACGGCGATCCAACCCCCTGCGGCCGCCGCCCCGATGGTGAGGCCCAAAACGTAGTGGCAGAGCCAGGTGAAGCGCTTGGTGTAGCTGTAGAAGGCGAGGAAGAAGACGGCCACGGGGAGGAGCTTCGCCGTGAGGGGGTTTAGGCGAAGCCCGGCGTAGACCAAAAGGGCGAGGCCGAAGAGGGCGAGGAAGAGGGTCTCCCAGGGCTTCACCAGGCCCCTTGGCAGGTGGCGGTCCTTGGTCCTCGGGTTCAGGGCGTCTATGCGCCAGTCCACGAGGCGGTTCAGGGCCATGGCCATGGTCCTCGCCCCCACCATGGCCAGGGTGACGAGGAGGAAGGTCCGCCACCCCGGCCACCCCCCCGCCGCGAGGAGCATCCCCGCGTAGGCGAAGGGGAGGGCGAAGAGGGTGTGCTCAAAGCGGACAAGCTCCAGGTAGAGCCTAAGGCGCTTCACCCTTTGCGGACCTCGAGGATGCGGTTCTTTTCGTCCACCAGGACCACGGTGGGCTTGAGGTTTCTCGCCTCCTCCTCGTCAAATACCCCGTAGGCCACGAGGATCACCAGGTCCCCCGGCTTCACCAGGTGGGCGGCGGCCCCGTTGATCTTCACCTCTCCCGAGCCCCTTTCCCCGGGGAGGGCGTAGGTGGTGAGCCTCGCCCCGTTGGTGATGTCGTAGATGTCCACCTGCTCAAAAGGCAGGATCCCGGCGGCCTCCAGGAGGTCCTGGTCCACCGTCACCGAGCCCACGTAGTGGAGATCGGCCTGGGTCACGGTGGCCCGGTGGATCTTGGCGTGGAACATCACGCGCCTCACGAGGCCCGAGTTTACTCCTCCGAGGCCTCCTGCGGGAGGGTGCCCTCCACGAAGAGGGTCTTGGCCCCGGTGTAGAGCACCTGGCCTGGGGCGGCCTTCCTGGGCCGCCAGACGTGCTTCTTGCGGGTGTAGTCCACCGCCACCTGCCTTTCCCCCCGGGCCCGAGAGTGGTAGGCGGCGAGCCTCGCGGCGAAGAGGAGGTCCTCCAGGGGCGGGTTCTTCCCCTCCGCCTTCAGGATCACGTGGCTTCCCGGCACCCCCTGGGCGTGGAACCAGAGGTCCTCGGAGTGGGCGAGGCGGGTGAGGAGGTCGTTCTCCTTGGCGTTCCGCCCCACCAGCACGGGAAAGCCGGAGGGGGAGGTGTAGCGGAGGCCAAGCCTGGCCTCCTTTTTCCTGGGCCTTTGGGAGAGGCGGAGAAGCTCCTCCAGGGAGGCCTCCCGCACCCGGGCCATCTCCTCCTCCAGGGCCCGGATCCGGGCCTCGGTCTTGGGGATGAGGTCCAAAGCCCTTTCCGCAAGGGCCTCCAGGCGCTTCGCCCGCTCGTAGAGCTTTTGGGCGTTCTCCTGGGGGGAGAGGGCGGGGTCCAGGGGGATTTCCACGGGCTTCCCCTCAAAGCCCTCCAGGACCACCTGCGCTTTCCCCCGGGGCACCTCCTTCAGCCTGGCGAGGAGGAGGTCGGCCTTCTGCCTGAGGGCCTCCGCCTCTTCCAGCCGCTCCAGGGCCCTTTGGTAGTCCCCTAGGCGGGCGAGGAGGGTCCGCCTCTCCCTTTCCAGGGCCTCGAGGAGGGGCTTCCTCAAGGCCTCCTTCTCCTCCTCGGCGAAGCGCCGCCTCAGCTCCTCGGAAAGCTCCGTGCGCAGGAGGGGGTCCTCCACCAGGCTTTTTAGGGCCCGGTGCACCCGCCTGAGCCCCGCCTCGTCCAGGGGGGTCTCGGGGGTGAGGCCTGCCCTTTTCGCCAGCTCCCGCATGAGCTCCTGCCCCACCCCGTCCACGTGCCGGATCACCTCCTTGAGGGGCCTGCCCAGGAGGACCCGGAGGTCCTCCTCGGTGAGCGTCCTCGGGTCCAGCTTCTCGTAGGGGGGCGGGGGGGTGTAGGGGAGGCCGGGCTTGAGCTCCCGGTAGCGGTTCACCTCCTTGGTGATGACCCGGTCCACCCCGAGGATCCGCCCCGCCTCGTCCAGGAGGAGGAGGTTGGCGTTTCTGCCCGTGGCCTCAAAGACCAGGGTTGCGGGAGGGGTGTCCACGAAGCCCCTTTCCCCGGCGAAGCGGAAGAGGGCCACCCGGTCCAGCTTGGGCTGCTCCGCCCCCACCAGGGGCCCCCTCACCCGGGCGTGGAGCTGCCGCTGGAAGGGGGTCTTGGGCTCCCCCTCGAGGCGGCCCTCCTCCAGGACCAGGCTCGGGGAGGGGGGGCGGTAGCGGAGCACCAGGTTGAAAAGGCGCCCTGTCCTCCCCTTGAGCAGGACGGCCAGGGTGCCCTCGTCGGGGAAGGCCAGGCCCAGGTTCAGGGCGGGGAGCTCCTTCCCGAGCGCCCGCAAGACGGCGTGGATCAGGAGACCTTCCATTTCCTGAAAGAGACCAGGAAGGCGGTGTGCCCCACCTGCTGGAAGCGGGGGTGGGCCACGGGAAGCCGGATCTCCCACTCCCTCCACCCCACCTCCAGGACCCGCTCCAGGGAGAGGGGCAGCCTCTCCGCCTCTCGGACCAGCTCCAGAACCTGGGTGATGTTGGGCAGGTAGGCCACCAGGAACCGGTCCGGCTTCAGGGCCAGGGCCGCTTTCTCCAGGACCTTCCAGGGCTCCATGAGGTCCAGGGCCACCCCGTGGTAGGCCTCGTGGGGGAGCTCGGCCTCCTCCAGGCCTTCCTGGTGGAAGCGGATGTTGTCCAGCTTCCAGAAAGCGCGGATGTTTTCCATGGCCTGCCGGAGGTGGTGGGGGCGCTTCTCGTAGGTGTCCACCCGGCCCCCTTCCCCCACCGCCCGGGCCAGGAAGAGGGTGAGGCCCCCCGAGCCCGTGCCCGCCTCGAGGACCCGCATCCCCGGGGCGAGGTCCAAAAGGGTCACCATGGCGCCCGCGTCCTTGGGGTAGGTGGGGGTGGCGCTCCTTTTCATGTGGAGGACGTACTCCTCCAGGGTGGGGCGGTGCACGGAAAGGGGCTCCCCCAGGTGGGTGCGCACCACCCCCCCTGGGCCCGCCTCGAGGATGGCCTCGTGGGGCACGGTTCCCCGGTGGTGGTGGAAGACCCCTTGGGGCCTCAGGCGCACCAGGAAGGCCCGGCCCTTGGCGTCTTTGAGGAGGAAGACCTCGCCTTCCATCCCGCCCACTTTAGCGGGCGAGCTCCAGGTAGTCCAGCACCCTTTTCAGGTCAAAGGGGTTCGGCACCCGGTAGGGCCCGGCGAAGACCGTGGGGGTGCCCCGGAGGCCGAGCCTTAGGGCCAGGGCCCGGTCCGCCTCCACGGGGGCCTGGGCCGAGGGGTCCTTGAGGCAGCGGGCGAAGGCCCCTTCCTCTAGGCCCAGGGCCCGGGCGAGGCCCAGGTAGTCCCCTAGCCTTCCCGCCATCAGGAGGTCGTGGTAGGGCCAGAAGGCCCCCTGCCGGTGGGCGCACTCGCTGGCGGTGGCCGCGGGGAGGGCCTCGGGGTGGATCTCCTTTAGGGGAAAGTGGCGGTAGCTCACCCGCACCTCGCCCCGGGCCGCGCGGGCCTTCAGCGCCGGGAGCACCTCCCGGGCCAGGCGCCGGCAGAAGGGGCACTGGAAGTCGGAGAAGACCCGGAGGAAGGGCCCCTTCTCCCCCAGGACCAGCCGGTCCTGGCCGAAGGCCCCTTCCGGGACCTCCCGCGGGGCCACCCGGGCCGAGACCTCCTCCCCCAGGGCGAGCTCCAGAGTGAACTCCTCCCCCAGGCCCAGGGTGAGGCGCCTTCCCCAAAGGGCTCCCCGGTTCTTCCCGTACCAGTCCAGGAAGGGCCCTCCGTACCCGAGCCCCGTGGCCTTCTCCAGGAGGCGGGCCAGGAAGGGGGCGTTCTCGGGGCCAAGGTAGCGTGCGGCGAGGAGGCGGCCCCCCTTGGCCTCCACCTCCACCCGGGCCCCGGGGGGGAGAGGGCCCAGGGCCTTTTGGAACTCCTCCACCGGCCTTCCCACCTGGGCCAGGGCGAGGCCCACCAGGGGCAGGAGCCAAAAGGGCCTCATACCCGGAAGAACCCCTCCACCGGCAGGACGAAGACCACCGCCCCGCCCACCTGCACCTCCACGGGCTGGGCCAGGAAGGGGTCGGGGGCCTCGGAGAGGGGCAGGCCCCGGGTCACCAGGCGGGTGCGGGTGCGGCACTTCTCCCGGATGAGGTCCAGGACCTCCTCCACCCGGTCGTCCTCGAGGCCGATGAGGAGGGTGGTGTTCCCCTCCCGCAAGAACCCCCCGGTGGAGGCGAGCTTGGTGGACTGGAGGCCCCGCTCCAAGAGGGCCTTGGTGAGGCCGGGGGCGTCCGTGTCCTGCACGATGGCGATGACGAGCTTCATTGAACCTCATTGTACACCCGGTGCCAGTCCTGCAGGCTCTGGGCCTCCAGGCTCCCTTCCCTCGCCCGCAGGATGGCCTTCAGGCTCCACCAGGCCCCCTCCCGGGTGGTGACGAAGGGGAGGCCCCGCTCCACCGCCCGCCTGAGCTCGGGGTGGGGGACGGGGCTGATGAGGAGGTCGTAGTCCTCCCCCTCGGTGAGGGCGAAGCCCGCCTCCCGGTAGAGGGCCACGAGGTCTTTCAGGCCCTCCCCGATGAACCGCACCCGGCCCGAGAGGGGAAGGCGCTGCCCGGCCCCAAGCTCCGCCTTGTAGTAGGCGAGGTACGGGTCCCGGTCTATCCCCATGCTCTCCCCGGTGGAGCGCATCTCCGGCCCCAGGACCGGGATGACCCCGGGGAACTTGATCCAGGGGATGACCACCTCCTTCGCCGCGTAGTAGGGCGGGGTGGGGTCCAGGTCCCGGACGCCGAGCTCCCTCAGGGTCTTGCCCACGGCCACGAGGGCGGCGAGCTTGGCCAGGGGCACCCCGATGGCCTTGGACACGAAGGGCACGGTGCGGCTCGCGCGGGGGTTGGCCTCGAGGACGTACACCTCCTCCCCGAGCACCGCGTACTGGACGTTGAGAAGCCCCCGCACCCCAAGGCCTAAGGCCAGGCTTCGGGTGTAGTCCCGCACCTTGCGCAAGGCCTCTTCCGGCACGTGGACCGGGGGGAGGATCGTGGCCGAGTCCCCGGAGTGGACCCCGGCCCGTTCCACGTGCTCCATCACCCCGGCGATCATCACCTCCTCCCCGTCGGAGAGGGCGTCCACGTCCAGCTCTATGGCCCCTTCCAGGTAGCGGTCCAGGAGGATGGAGGGCTTCTCCTGGAGGGGCTCGTAGACCTCCTCCAGGTAGCGCCCGAGGTCCTCGAGGCCCCAGAGGACCCGCATGGCCCGCCCGCCCAGGACGTAGCTCGGCCTCGCCAGGAGGGGAAAGCCCACCTCCTCCGCGAGCCTCAGGGCCTCCTCGGGGCTTTGGGCCACCCGGCCCTCGGGCTGGGGGATGCCGAGCCTCTGGCAGAGGGCGTGGAAGGCCTCCCGGTCCTCCGCCAGGTGGATGGCGCTAAAGGGGGTGCCGAGGAGCCTCACCCCGGCCTCCTCCAGGCCCCGGGCGAGCCTCAAGGGGGTCTGCCCTCCCAGGGTGGCGATGACCCCCAGGGGCTTCTCGTGCTCCACCAGGTTCAGGACGTCCTCCAGGGTCAGGGGCTCAAAGTAGAGGCGGTCCGCGGTGTCGTAGTCGGTGGAGACCGTCTCGGGGTTGGAGTTCACCATGATGGTCTCAAACCCCGCCTCCTTCAGGGCCCAGACGGCGTGGACCGTGGCGTAGTCAAACTCCACCCCCTGGCCGATCCTTATGGGCCCCGAGCCCAGGATCACCACCTTGGGCTTCTCCGAGGGCCAGACCTCGTCCTCCAGCTCGTAGGTGGAGTAGTGGTAGGGGGTGTAGGCCTCAAACTCGGCGGCGCAGGTGTCCACGGTCTTGTAGACGGGCGCCACCCCGAGGGCCTTCCTCTCCTCCCGCACCGCCTTCTCGCTCTTCCCGAGAAGCTCCCCAATCCTCCGGTCGGGAAGCCCCAGGGCCTTGTAGAAGCGGTAGTCCTCCCGGTCCTTGGGGGGGTGGGTCTTGAGCCACTCCTCGGCCTCCACGATCTCCTTCATCTGGTGGAGGAACCAGGGGTCAATGCGGGTAGCCTGGTAGAGCTCCTCCACGGGCATCCCCCGCCTAAGGAGCTCCATGACGGCGTAGATGCGGTCGGGGTTGGGGTAGAGCTTCTTCTCCAGGTCCTCCGTCCTCACCCCGGCGAGGGCCCTCACGTCCCGCTCCAGGCCCCTTAGGGCCTTCTTTAGGGCCTCCTTGAAGGTGCGGCCCATGGCCATCACCTCCCCCACGCTTTTCATCTGGGTGGAAAGCTCGTCCGTGAGCTTGCCAAGGGTGTTCGGGAGGTCCTGGAACTTCTCAAAGGCGAAGCGGGGGATCTTCACCACCACGTAGTCAATGGTGGGCTCAAAGGAGGCCGGGGTCTTGCGGGTGATGTCGTTGGGAAGCTCGTCTAAGCGGTAGCCCACGGCGAGGAGGGCGGCGATCTTGGCGATGGGGAAGCCCGTGGCCTTGGAGGCGAGGGCCGAGGAGCGGGAGACCCTGGGGTTCATCTCGATGACCACCATCCGCCCCGTCTTGGGGTGGAGGGCGAACTGGATGTTGGACCCCCCCGTCTCCACCCCGATCTCCCGGATGATGGCCTTGGCGGCGTCCCGCATGCGCTGGTACTCGGCGTCGGAGAGGGTCTGGGCCGGGGCCACGGTGATGGAGTCCCCGGTGTGGACCCCCATGGGGTCCAGGTTTTCGATGCTGGTGATGATGACCACGGTGTCGGCGTGGTCCCGCATCACCTCAAGCTCAAACTCCTTCCAGCCTAGGACCGACTCCTCCACCAAGGCGGTGTGCACGGGGGAGAGGAGGAGGCCCCGCCCCAGGACCTCCTTTAGCTCCGCCTCGTCCTTGGCGATGCCGCCTCCTGTGCCCCCCAGGGTGAAGGAGGGGCGCACCACCACGGGGAAGCCCACCTCCCGGGCGAAGCGGAGGCCTTCCTCCACGCTCCCCACCATCCGGCCCCGGGGCACCTCGAGGCCGATCCGCCGCATGGCCTTCTGGAACTCTTCCCGGTCCTCCCCCTTCCGGATGGCCTCGGCCTTGGCCCCGATGAGCTCCACGCCATACTTTTGCAGGATGCCCTCCTCGTGGAGGGCCATGGCCAGGTTGAGGGCGGTCTGCCCCCCCAGGGTGGGGAGGAGGGCGTCGGGGGCCTCCTTGGCCAGGATCTTCTCCAGGGAATCCAGGGTGAGGGGCTCGATGTAGGTGCGCTCGGCGAGCTCGGGGTCGGTCATGATGGTGGCGGGGTTGGAGTTCACCAGGACCACCTCGTACCCCGCCCCCCTTAAGGCCTTCACCGCCTGGGTGCCCGAGTAGTCAAACTCCGCGGCCTGCCCGATGGTGATGGGCCCGGAACCGACGATGAGGATTTTCTTGAGGTCTCTTCTCGGCGGCATCGCGTACCCGAGGGATGAGCTTAGCACAAGAGGCGGGGGACGCCAAGTTATACCATATATCGGGGTGAAAGTGCATAATCTTGCGGGAGGGCCGGGGCCTCCTTGGGCTATACTGGCCCCATGCGCAAGGTCCGCCCCGAGGAGCTTCCCGCCCTCCTCCAGGCCGGGGTGAAAGCGGTGGACGTCCGCCCCCCGGACAAGCGGCACACGCCCTTGCCCTTCCCCGCGGAGTGGATTCCTCTGGAGAAGATCCAAAAGGGAGAGCACGGCCTGCCCCGGGTCCCCCTTCTCCTGGTCTGCGAGAAGGGCCTCCTGAGCCAGGTGGCCGCCCTTTACCTGGAGGCCGAAGGCTACGAGGCCATGAGCCTCGAGGGCGGCCTCCAGGCCTTGACGCAAGGGAAGTAGCCCCGTAGAATGGCGGATGCTGAGCGTGGTGAGCGTAGCTCAGCTGGTCAGAGCACCGGACTGTGGATCCGGGGGTCGTGGGTTCAAGTCCCATCGCTCACCCCAATCCCGCCACCCCGAGGGGGGTGGTATTTTAAAGGGGGGCCTCGCCCTCCCTTGCGAGGATGGCGGAACCGGTAGACGCGCCGGACTTAGGATCCGGTGGGGCAACCCGTGCGGGTTCAAGTCCCGCTCCTCGCACCACCCGGGCGGGGTCCCCTTTTCTGGCGAGGTGAGGCGTGGCGGAGATCCTGGAGCGTTCCGGTTATCTGGTTAGGGTCCGGGTGGAGGTCCCGGCGGAGAAGGTGGAGGCCAGCTACCAGGCCCTGCTCAAGGACCTGGCGAGGCGGGTGCGGATCCCGGGCTTCCGCCCGGGCAAGGCCCCTCTCAAGGTGGTGGAGGCGCGCCTGGGGCGGGAGGAGCTCATGGCCGACCTCAAGGAGCGCCTGGTGGAGGAGACCTACCCCAAGGCGGTGCGGGAGCTTGGGCTCCTTCCCGTGGCGGCCCGGGTGGTGGAGGAGGAGCTTCGGGAAGGGGAGGGCTTCCGCTACGTGGCCGAGGTGGAGAACTACCCCGAGGTGAGGCTTCCCGACTGGCGGGGCTTCGCCCTGGAGGTCCCCCGCCCCGAGGTCACCGAGGAAATGGTGGAACGGGCCCTGGAGGAGCTTCGCCAGCGCTACGCCGAGCTTGTCCCCGTGGAGCGGGAGGCTCAGGAGGAGGACCACGTCTACGTGCGCACCGAGGAGGGGGTGGAGTTTCCCATTGACCTCTCCAAGGCCCTGCCCCACGTGCGGGAGGCCCTCCTCGGCAAGAAGGCGGGGGACGTGGTCCCGGTCCCCGTGCTGAACGAAAAGGGCGAGAAGGTGCGGGAGGTGAGGACCGAGGTCCTGGCGGTGAAGACCCTGGAGCTCCCCGAGCTGGACGAGGAGTTCGCCAAGACCCTGGAGGCGGAAAGCCTCGAGGACCTCAGGGCCAAGGTGCGGGAAAGCCTCCTGCGCCAGGCGGAGGCCCAGTACCAGGAGGCCAGGGAGCGGGCCTTCCTGGAGAAGCTCGCCGAGGGCCTGGAGGCCGAGATCCCCCCCTCCATGCTGGAGGCCGAGGAGCGCCACCTCCTGGAGCGCCTGGCCAAGGACCTCTACCAAAAGGGGGTGAACCTCGAGGCCTACCTCGAGGCCCTGGAGGCGAAGGGGGAGCTAGCGAAGTTCAAGGAGGAGCTCCGCCAGGAGGCCCTGAAGGAGGTCCGCCGCTCCCTGGCCAAGAAGAAGCTCGCCGAGGAGCTTCGTCCCGGGCTCACGGAGGAGGAGTGGCAGGCCTACCTCCAAGGGGTGGCCCGCTCCTACGGGCTCAGCGTCCCGGAGCTAAAGGAGGAGTTCGGGGAGCGTGGCCTGGAAACGCTAAAGGCCGCTTACCTCCAGGAAAAGGCCCTGCGCCTGGCCCTGGCCGAGCTCCCCTAAGGTGGCCCAGGGGGGTTTTCCCCCAGGGCTTGCCGCTACAATGGGAGGCGGTATGGTGATCCCCTACGTCATTGAGCAGACCGCCCGCGGGGAGCGGGTCTACGACATCTACTCCCGCCTCCTCAAGGACCGCATCATCTTCCTGGGTACCCCCATAGACGCCCAGGTGGCCAACACCATCGTGGCCCAGCTCCTCTTCCTGGACGCCCAGAACCCCAACCAGGAGATCAAGCTCTACATCAACTCCCCCGGGGGCGAGGTGGACGCGGGCCTCGCCATCTACGACACCATGCAGTTCGTCCGGGCCCCCGTGTCCACCATCGTCATCGGCCTGGCGGCCAGCATGGCCGCGGTGATCCTGGCGGCGGGGGAGAAGGGGCGGCGCTACGCCCTGCCCCACTCCAAGGTGATGATCCACCAGCCCTGGGGCGGGGTGCGGGGCACGGCCAGCGACATCGCCATCCAGGCCCAGGAGATCCTGAAGGCCAAGAAGCTCCTCAACGAGATCCTGGCCAGGCACACCGGCCAGCCCCTGGAGAAGGTGGAGAAGGACACGGACCGGGACTACTACCTCTCGGCCCAGGAGGCCCTGGAGTACGGCCTCATCGACCAGGTGGTGACCCGTGAGGAAGCCTAGGCCCCATTGCAGCTTCTGCGGGAGGCGGCCTCCCGAGGTGGGGCGGCTTCTGGAAAGCCCCATTGAGGACGTCTACATCTGCGAGGACTGCGTGGAGCGGGCCCAGGAGATCCTGGCCCAGGAGGGGCGCTCCGCCCCCAAGGGGCCAAGCCGCCTGCCCAAGCCCCAGGAGATCAAGGCCCACCTGGACCAGTACGTGGTGGGGCAGGAGGCGGCGAAGCGGGCCCTAAGCGTGGCGGTCTACAACCACTACAAGCGCCTCCTCCACCCCGAGGCGGAGATCGGCAAAAGCAACATCCTCCTCATCGGCCCCACCGGCACGGGCAAGACCCTCCTCGCCGAGACCCTGGCCCGCTTCCTGGAGGTGCCCTTCGCCATCGCCGACGCCACCACCCTCACCGAGGCCGGGTACGTGGGCGAGGACGTGGAGAACGTCCTCCTGCGCCTTTTGCAGAACGCCGACTTCGATGTGGAGCGGGCGGAGATGGGGATCGTCTACATCGACGAGATCGACAAGATCGCCCGCAAGTCGGAAAACCCCTCCCTCACCCGGGACGTCTCCGGGGAGGGGGTGCAGCAGGCCCTTCTGAAGATCATTGAGGGGACCATCGCCAACGTCCCGCCCCAGGGGGGGAGGAAGCACCCCCACCAGGAGTTCATCCCGGTGAACACCAAGAACATCCTCTTCATCCTGGGCGGGGCCTTTGAGGGGCTGGAGAACATCGTCAAGGCCCGGGTGGGCCAGACGGCCATCGGCTTCACCGGGGGGCGGAAGGAGCGGGAGGAGCCCCTCGAGGTCATCCCCGAGGACCTGGTGAAGTTCGGCATGATCCCCGAGTTCGTGGGGCGGGCCCCCCTCATCGTCCAGCTCCACCCCCTTTCCGAGGACGACCTGGTGCGCATCCTCACCGAGCCCAAGAACGCCCTGGTGAAGCAGTACCAGGAGCTCTTCCGCATGGAGGGGATGGAGCTCCGCTTCACCCAGGCGGCCCTCAAGGAGGTGGCCCGGCGCGCCCTCAAGCGGGGCACCGGGGCGCGGGGCCTCAGGGCCATCCTGGAGAAGGCCATGGTGGACCTGATGTTTGAGGCCCCGGGGAGCGGGGTGCGGGAGCTCGTGGTGGACCTCCCCCACCTGGACAACCCCCTGAAGGCCCTGGAGGAGGCCAAGCTCCGCCAGGCCTCCTAAGCGCCTTCCAGCCTTCGCACCAGCTCCTCCTTCAGGGCGAAAAGCCGCTCCGTGAGGGAGACGTGGTAGACGTGGGGGTTCACGAGCCGCCGCACCCCGGGGTCCAGGAGGGCCACGTCCCGGTCCCGCCTCTCCCTGAGGGCGCTTAGGGGAACAGGGGGGAAAAGGCGCTTTCCCCCGCGGAAGGCCTCCTCCAGGAGGGCCTCGAGGGTGAACTCCCCGGGCCTCAAGGTGCGCCTCTTGGTGGGGTCCGTGGGGTGGCGGAGGGTGAGGGGGGCGTCCTCCCGCACCTCCTCCTCGGCCAGGGCCAAAAGGTCCGCGGTGGCGAGGCCCCGCCCGTCGTAGACCCGGAAGACCCGCTTGTGCCCTGGGTTCAGCACCTTCTCCAGGGAGTCCGAGATCTTCATGGCCGGGGCCCAGGTGCCGTTCTCCCGCACCGCCACCAGCTTGTAGACCATGCCTAAAGCGGGGTAGCCCCAGGAGACCACCATCCTCGTCCCCACCCCGTAGACCAGGCGCCTCAAGAGGTGGTCGGGGTCCACCCCGTAGCGGGGGGCCTCCTCCAGGATCTGGCTTTTGATCTGCCAGATGACGAGCTCGTCCAAGTCCCCGGAAAGCACGACCAGGACCTCGGGGAAGCCCGCCCGGTCTAGCTCCCTTGCCACCTGGATGGCGAGGTAGGCCAGGTCCCCGGAGTCTATCCGCACCCCCACGGGGCGGTGTCCCTTGCGCCTCAGGTCCTCAAAGACCCGGATGGCGTGGGGCAGGCCCGAGTGGAGGGTGTCCACGGTGTCCAGAAGGAGGATGGTGTCGTCGGGGAAGACCTCGGCGAAGGCCCGGAAGGCCTCCTCCTCGGAGTGGCCCAGGGCCAGGAAGGCCTGGACCAGGCTGTGGGCGTGGGTGCCGGAGGAGGGGAGGCCCAGGAGGTGGGAGAGGCTCACGGCGCTAGAGCGGTCCGCCCCTCCGATGAGGCTCGCCCGGGTGGCGCTCTCCCCGCCCTTAGAGGGGGCGCGGCGGAGGCCGAACTCCAGGACCACCGCCTCCCCCGCCGCCTCCCGCACCCGGCTCGCCTTGGTGGCGATGAGGGTCTCGTAGCTCAGGCGGTTCAGGAGAGCGGTCTCCAGGAGCTGGGCCTGGAGGAGGGGGCCCTCCACGCTCACCAGGGGCACCTGGGGGTGGGCCACCCGCCCCTCGGGGAGGGCCCTCAGGGTGAGGCCGGAAAACCCCCCCATGGCCTTCAGGTAGCGGAGGTAGTCCTCGGCGAAGAGGGGCTTCCCCGAGCGGCTTTTTAGCCCGCGGAGGGCCGCGATTTCCTCCTCGCCGAAGCGGGCCTCCTCCATCCAGCCTAGGAGGGGGTCCAGCCCGGCGAAGACGGCGTAGCCCGCCTGGTGGGCCCCGTAGTCGGGGTTTTTCCGGTAGAAGGCCTCAAAGAGGGCCTCCCGCTCGTGGAGGCCCGCGCGGAAGTAGACCTGGCCCATGGTGAGCTGGTAGAGGTCGGTGTAGAGGATGCCGAAGGGGTCCATGGGCCTAGCATATCCCCCCTTTTTTCGCTACACTAGCGGGATATGGTGGAGGTCCACGCCTGTAGCCCCGGTTGCCGCCACCACCTCGGGGGGGCGGGCTGGGGGGACGCCCCCTTGGTGCGCCTCGGCTACAACAAGGAGGCCCGGGCAAAGAAGTTCCCCTACCTCAAGGCCCTTCTGGAAAGGCCCCTGGTCTTTGACGGGGCCATGGGCACCGAGCTCCAGAAAAAGGACCTCACCCCCGAGGACTACGGCGGGGAGGCCTACTTCGGCTGCCCCGAGGTCCTGAACCGCACCCGGCCCGAGGTGGTGCGGGAGGTCCACCTGGCCTACCTCGAGGCCGGGGCCGAGGTCATCGAGACCAACACCTTCGGGGCGCTCCGCCATGTCCTCGCCGAGTACGGCCTGGGGGAGGAGGCGGAGGAACTCGCCTTCCTCGGGGCGAGGATTGCCCGGGAAGCCGCCGACCCTTACGGGGCCTTCGTGGCGGGGGCCCTGGGCCCGGGCACCAAGCTCGTCTCCCTGGGCCAGATCTCCTGGGACGAGCTCTACCGGGCCTACAAGGAGGCGGCCAGGGGGCTTCTAAGGGGCGGGGTGGACCTGATCCTTCTGGAAACGGCCCAGGACATCCTCCAGGTGCGCTGCGCCGTCCTCGCGGCGCGGGAGGCCATGGCCGAGGTGGGCCGGGAGGTGCCCCTCCAGGTCCAGGTGACCTTTGAGGCCACGGGTACCCTCCTCGTGGGCACGGACGAGCAGGCGGCCCTGGCGGCCCTGGAAAGCCTCCCCATAGACGTGGTGGGGATGAACTGCGCCACGGGCCCCGACCTCATGGACAGCAAGGTGCGCTACTTCGCCGAGCAGAGCACCCGCTTCGTGTCCTGCCTCCCGAACGCCGGCCTCCCCCGGAACGAGGGGGGGAGGGTGGTCTACGACCTCACCCCCGAGGAGCTCGCCCGGTGGCACCTCAAGTTCGTGGCCGAGTACGGGGTGAACGCCGTGGGGGGGTGCTGCGGCACGGGCCCTGAGCACATCAGGAAGGTGGCCGAGGCGGTGCGGGGGCTTTCCGTACGCCCAAGGCCCAAGACCTTCCCCCCCCAGGTGGCCTCCTTGTACCAGGCGGTCTCCTTGCGGCAGGAGGCGAGCCTGTTCCTCGTGGGGGAGAGGCTCAACGCCACGGGGAGCAAGCGCTTCCGGGAGATGCTCTTTGCCCGCGACCTCGAGGGCATCCTGGCCCTCGCCCGGGAGCAGGTGGAGGAGGGGGCCCACGCCTTGGACCTGAGCGTGGCCTGGACGGGGCGGGACGAGCTTGAGGACCTCAGGTGGCTCCTTCCAAGCCTTGCCACCGCCCTTACCGTTCCCGTCATGGTGGACTCCACCTCCCCCGAGGCCATGGAGCTCGCCCTCAAGCACCTCCCGGGCCGGGTCCTCCTGAACTCCGCCAACCTGGAGGACGGCCTGGAGCGCTTTGACCGGGTGGCCTCCCTGGCCAAGGCCCACGGGGCGGCCCTGGTGGTCCTCGCCATTGACGAGAAGGGGATGGCCAAGACCCGGGAGGAGAAGGTGCGGGTGGCCCTCCGCATGTACGAGCGCCTCACGGAGCACCACGGCCTCCGCCCCGAGGACCTCCTCTTTGACCTCCTCACCTTCCCCATCACCCAAGGGGACGAGGAAAGCCGCCCCCTGGCCAAGGAGACCCTCCTCGCCATGGAGGAGCTTAGGGAGAGGCTTCCCGGGGTGGGGTTCGTCCTCGGGGTCTCCAACGTCTCCTTCGGGCTCAAGCCCCGGGCGAGGCGGGTCCTCAACTCCGTCTTCCTGGACGAGGCGAGGAAAAGGGGCCTCACCGCGGCCATCGTGGACGCGGGGAAGATCCTCCCCATAAGCCAGATCCCCGAGGAGGCCTACGCCCTCGCCCTGGACCTCATCTACGACCGCAGGCGGGAGGGGTACGACCCCCTCCTCGCCTTCATGGCCTACTTTGAGGCCCACCAGGAGGACCCGGGGAAGAAGGAGGACGCCTTCCTCGCCCTTCCCCTCCTGGAAAGGCTCAAGCGCCGGGTGGTGGAGGGGAGGAAGGCGGGCCTCGAGGCCGACCTGGAGGAGGCCCTGAGGGCGGGGCACAAGCCCCTGGACCTCATCAACGGCCCCCTCCTTGCGGGGATGAAGGAGGTGGGGGACCTCTTCGGGGCGGGGAAGATGCAGCTTCCCTTCGTCCTCCAGGCCGCCGAGGTGATGAAGCGGGCGGTGGCCTACCTCGAGCCCCACATGGAGAAGAGGGGGGAGGGCAAGGGCACCCTGGTCCTCGCCACGGTGAAGGGGGACGTGCACGACATCGGCAAGAACCTGGTGGACATCATCCTCAGCAACAACGGCTACCGGGTGGTGAACCTGGGCATCAAGGTGCCCATTGAGGAGATCCTGAAGGCCGTGGAGGCGCACAAGCCCCACGCCGTGGGCATGTCGGGCCTTTTGGTGAAGAGCACCCTGGTGATGAAGGAGAACCTGGAGTACATGCGGGACCGGGGCTACACCCTCCCCGTGATCCTGGGCGGGGCCGCCCTCACCCGGAGCTACGTGGAGGAGCTAAGGGCCATCTACCCCAACGTCTACTACGCCGAGGACGCCTTTGAGGGCCTGAGGCTCATGGAGGAGCTCACGGGCCAGGCCCCTCCCGAGCTCACCCGGAAGGCCCCGCCCAAGCCCAAGCGGGAGGCCCCCAAGGTGGCGCCCCGCTCCCGTCCCGTGGGGGAGGCCCCCGCCGTCCCCAAGCCCCCCTTCTTCGGGGTGCGGGTGGAGGAGGGGCTGGACCTCGCCACCATCGCCCACTACGTGAACAAGCTGGCCCTCTACCGGGGGCAGTGGGGGTACAGCCGGAAAGGGCTTTCCCGGGAGGCGTGGCAGGCCCTGGTGGAGCGGGAGGCGGAGCCCCACTTCCGCCGCCTCCTAAAGGAAGCCCAGGAGGAGGGCTGGCTTGTCCCCAGGGTGCGCTACGGCTTCTTCCCCGCGGCCCGGGAGGGGGAGGAGCTTTGGGTCTTCAGCCCGGAGACGGGGGAGGTCCTGGAGCGCTTCCAATTTCCCCGGCAGAAGGGCGGGGGCCTGAGCCTCGTGGACTACTTCCGCCCCCGGTTTGCCGCGCCTTTGGGGGACGAGGCGGACTGGATGCCCAAGGAGGCCTTCCTGGCGGGGGCCCGGGA
>NZ_JBWGQW010000023.1:0-27626 GCF_056332225.1 Thermus sp.
CCTCAGGGCGATCACCGCCAACATGTCCGCCTCGTTGAAGGTGGTGAGCATGGCCGTGGTCTGGCGGACCATGAGGAGCCGCTCGGCGATGCGGCGGCGCAAGGGCGTCATGGGCACGGCCTCGCTCACCCGCCAGGGCTTGTCGGCGGGGGCTTGCGCGGGGGTGGGCGGCGGGGGCGCGGGGCGGGAAGGGGGTGGAGGCGGGGCTTCCTCGGGCTTGGCGGGGGCCCTCTCCTCCAGGTGGCGCATCACGTCCTCCTTGAGGATGCGCCCCCCAAGGCCCGTCCCCTCTACCTCCGCCGGGGAGAGGCCCCTTTCCCGCATGAGGCGCTCCGCGGCGGGCATGGCCAAGGGCTCCAGGGGGGCCTCGGCGGGCGGCTCAGGCCTGGCCTCCGCCCCCCCTTCCTCCAGGAGGGCGATGGCCTCCCCCACCCGGGCGGTCTCCCCGGTCTTCTTCAGGATCTGCTTCAGGGTCCCGGGGAAGGGGGCGGGAAGCTCCAGGGTGGCCTTGTCGGTGATGAGCTCCACCAAGGGCTCGTCCTGGGCGAAGCTCTCTCCTTCTCCCTTAAGCCAAGCGCCGATCTCCACTTCCACGATGCTTTCGCCCACGGAGGGCACCTTGAGTTCCCGCACGGCTACCTCCTCACCTAAACGCCTCCTCAAGCAGCTCCTCCTGCTCCAGCTTGTGCACCTTGGAGGAGCCCACGGCGGGGCTTGGGGACTCGGGCCGGGCCACCACGGAGAAGGGGTGGCCGTAGATCTCCCCGCAGAAGCGGGCGGAGAGGTACCACCAGGCCCCCTGGTTCACCGGCTCCTCCTGCACGAAGACCACCGGGGTCTCCTCGGGGTAGAAGGAGAGGGCCTCTTGAAGCTCGGCCTCGGGGAAGGGGTAGAGGAGCTCCAGCCTGAGGAGGGCCACGTCCTCGGCCCGAAGCTCCCTCCGCTTCTGCAGGAGGTCGTAGTAGACCTTGCCCGAGGTGAGGAGGACCTTCCGCGCCCCCTTGACCCTTTCGGGGATCACCTTGTGGAAGCGCCCTTCCGCGAGCTCCTCCAGGGGGGAGACCACCTCGGGGTGGCGGAGGAGGCTCTTGGGGGTCATGACCACCAGGGGCTTGCGGATCTTGCGCTTCACCTGGCGGCGGAGGAGGTGGAAGAACTGGGCGGGGGTGGTGGGGTAGGCCACCTGGAGGTTGTCCTTGGCGCCAAGCTGCAGGAAGCGCTCGGGGCGGGCCGAGGAGTGCTCGGGGCCTTGGCCCTCGAGCCCGTGGGGCAGGAGGAGGACGAGGCCCGAGAGGCGGTTCCACTTGGCCTCGGCGCTGGCCAGGAACTGGTCTATGTAGACCTGGGCCACGTTGGCGAAGTCCCCGAACTGGGCCTCCCAGAGGACGAGGCCCTCGGGGTAGTCCAGGCTGTAGCCGTACTCAAACCCCAAGACCCCGGCCTCGGAGAGGGGGGAGTTCCAGATCTCCACCTCCGCCTGCCCTTCGGCCAGGTGCTGGAGGGGGATGTAGCGCTCCCCGGTGCGGTAATCGTAAAGGGCGGCGTGGCGCTGGGTGAAGGTGCCCCGGAGGGCGTCCTGGCCCGTGAGGCGCACCCTGTGCCCCTCCACGGCCAAGGTGGCGAAGGCCAGGGCCTCGGCGGTGGCCCAGTCCACGGGGCGCTTCTCCTCGGCCATCTCCAGGCGGGCCTCGAGGAAGCGCTTGAGCTTGGGGTGGACCTGGAAGCCCTCAGGGAGGGTGGCGAGGCGCACCAAGAGGTTCTTCAGGGCCTCCTTGGGGACCCGGGTGTCCGCCTCGGGCACCAGGTGGTCGGGCCCGCCCACGTACCCCTGCCAGAGGCCGGAAAGCCCGTGGGGCACCACGGGTCCGGGCTCGGCCTTCACCCGGGCGAAGGCGCTCTCCAGCCGCTCCAGGTAGGCGTCCTGCCAGGCCCTAAGCTCCGCCTCCGAGACCACCCCCTCCGCCTTCAGCCTCTCGGCGTAGACCCGCCAGGGCTCGGGGCGCCTAGCGATGAGGGCGTACATGTCCGGCTGGGTGAAGGTGGGCTCGTCCGTCTCGTTGTGCCCCCGGCGGCGGTAGCCCACGAGGTCAACGACCACGTCCTTGCCGTAGCGGCTCCGGTACTCCAGGGCGAGGGCGAGGACGAAGAGGAGCTCGTCCAGGGCCTCGGCGTTCACGTGGAAGACGGGCGCCCCCACCATCTTGGCGATGTCCGTGGGGTAGCGGCAGGAGGTGTACTCGGAAGGCAGGGTGGTGAAGCCCAGCTGGTTGTTGGCCACCACGTGGAGGGTGCCCCCCACCCGGTAGCCGGGAAGCCCGGAGAGGTTCAGGGTCTCCTGGACGATGCCCTCGCCGATGAAGGCCGAGTCCCCGTGGACCAGGATGGCGAGGCCCCGCTTCCTCTTTTGGTCGCCGAAGCGGTCCTGCTTGGCCCGGAGCCTCCCCAGGGCCACGGGGTTCACGAACTCCAGGTGGCTCGGGTTGAAGTTCAGGGAGACGTGGACCGAGCCGAAGGGGGTCTCCTGGTCGCTGGAAAAGCCCAGGTGGTACTTCACGTCCCCCGCGTAGCCCTCGGGGAAGATCTCCTCAAACTCGCGGAAGATGCGCTCAAAGGGCTTTCCCACCACGTGGGCCAGAACGTTGAGCCGCCCCCTGTGGGCCATGCCCAGCACCACCTCCCGCACCCCGTGCCTAGCCGCCTCCCAGACGGCCTCCTTAAGCAGGGGGATGAGGCTTTCCAGGCCCTCCACGCTGAAGGTCTTGGCCCCCAGGTACTTGCGCTGGAGGAAGGCCTCAAAGAGGCTCGCCTGCATGAGGCTTTCCAGGGCCCGCCTCCGCACCTCGAGGGCGGGCTTGGGCCAGGGGGCCTCAATCCGGGAAAGGAGCCATTCCCTCTCCTCGGGCTCCACGTGGGCAAGCTCAAAGCCCACCGGGCCCAGGTAGGTGGCCTCCAGGCGCTCAAGGAGGGCCCCCAGGGTGGGGGCGCCGAAGAGGGGGGGAAGGGGCTTCCTCAGGTCCTCGGGGGAGAGGCCGTGGGCCTCGAGGGCAAGGGCCTTGGGCCTCGGCCTTTCCCGGCCCAGGGGGTCGGTCCGGGCCGCGAGGTGCCCGAGCTCCCGGTAGGCCTGGCGCAAAGCCTCCACCTTGAGGAGGAAGCCCAGGTCCAAGGCCTCGCCCGGGAGGGGAGCGGCCTGGCGTTCTCGTCGGCCGTCCTCCAGATCCTCCAGGGTGAGGGCGGAGAAGTAGCGCCGCCACTCCTCGGGCAGGGCGAAGGGGTCCTCCAGGTAGGTGCGGTAGAGGGCCTCCAGGTAGCCTTGGCTTTCCAGCGTGAGCTCCATGCCTCGCCTCCAAAGGGGGGCATACCCCCTCCACTACGCTACACCAAAAGGCGGCGGGCGCGCCCCTCCCCTTTACAATGGGGCCATGGTCCTGAAGGAGCGCCAAGGCGCGGTGCTGGTCCTCACCCTGAACCGGCCCGAAAGGCTCAACGCCCTCACCGGCGAGCTCTTAGACGCCCTCTACGATGCCCTCAAGGAGGGGGAGGAGGACCGGGAGGTGCGCGCCCTCCTCCTCACGGGGGCGGGCCGGGCCTTCTCCGCCGGGCAGGACCTCACGGAGTTCGGCGACCAAAAGCCCGACTACGAGGCCCACCTGCGCCGCTACAACCGGGTGGTGGAGGCCTTGAGCGGCCTGGAGAAGCCCCTGGTGGTGGCGGTGAACGGGGCGGCGGCGGGGGCCGGGATGAGCCTCGCCCTCTGGGGGGACCTCCGCCTCGCCGCCGTGGGGGCGAGCTTCACCACGGCCTTCGCCAGGATCGGCCTGGTGCCGGACTCCGGGCTGAGCTTCCTCCTCCCCCGGCTGGTGGGCCTGGCCAAGGCCCAGGAGCTCCTCTTCCTCTCCCCGAGGCTCTCCGCCGAGGAGGCCCTGGCCCTCGGGCTCGTGCACCGGGTGGTGCCCGCGGAAAGGCTCATGGAGGAGGCCCTCGCCCTGGCCAAGGAGCTCGCCCAGGGCCCCACCCGGGCCTACGCCCTCACCAAGAAGCTCCTCCTGGAGACCTACCGCCTCTCCCTCACCGAGGCCCTGGCCCTCGAGGCCATCCTGCAAGGGGAGGCGGGGCGCACCCTGGACCACGAGGAGGGGGTTAGGGCCTTCCGCGAAAAGCGCCCGCCCCGCTTCCAAGGGCGATGATCCGCTACCTCCAGGGGAAGGTCCTCAAGAAGGAGGAGGGGGGCTTCCTCCTCCTGGTGGGCGGGGTGGGCTTCCTGGTCCAGGCCCCCGGGCCCTTCCTCCAGGCCTTGAAGGAGGGGGAGGAAGTGGGGGTCCACACCCACCTCCAGGTGCGGGAAGACGGGCTTTTCCTCTACGGCTTTCCCGAGGAGGAAAGCCTCCTCCTCTTTGAGCTCCTCCTCTCCGTGAGCGGGGTGGGGCCCAAGGTGGCCCTCGCCCTCCTCTCCGCCCTCCCCCCTAGGCTCCTCGCCCGGGCTTTGGTGGAGGGGGACCTGAGGCTCCTCACCTCGGCGAGCGGGGTGGGGAAAAGGCTCGCCGAAAGGATGGCCCTGGAGCTCAAGGGGAAGGTGCCCCCCCACCTCCTCACCGGGGAGAAGGTGGAAAGCGAGGCCGCCGAGGAAGCGGTCCTGGCCCTCGCCGCCTTGGGGTTCAAGGAGGGGCAGGCCCGGGCGGTGGTCCTGGACCTCCTGCGCCAAAACCCCAAGGCCAAGGCCCAGGAGCTCATCAAGGAGGCCCTGAAGCGCCTCCGCTAAGTGCCCGCGCGTTGGCTTCGCAACATGGGATACCCGAGCTGAGGCTATGGGAAAACGCTTTTGGGGCCCCCACCGCGGCTTTTGCCGCGGTGGGGTACTTAGCCCAGGTCGTCCAGGGCCTCCCGGAAGCCCCGGGGCACCCCCAGGTACCCTCCCTCTGCCACGGCCAGGGGGAAGAGGGCCTCGAGGGGGCCTTCCAACAGGGCCACCTGCCGCCCCAAAAGGAGGCGGGCCCCCTCAGGAGAAGGGGCCTCCAGGCCATAGGGGAAGAGGGCCAAGGCCCCCTCCCCCGGCCCCCCCTCCCCCCGGTCCAGGAAGAGGCCCGCGGGCTCCAGAAAGCCCAGCATCCGGGCCCGGTGCATCTCCCGGCGCAAGGCCTGGAGGGCCTTTGGGTCCTCCGCCCCCTGCCACAGGAGGAGGTCCGCCTCGGGGGAGAGGCCCACCAGGCTGTAGGCGGAAAGAAACCCCCCCTTGGCCCGCCAGCGGGAAAGGAGGAGGGCGAGCTCCTCCTTGAGGTGCTCCTGGTGCTCGGCCTCGAGGCGGCGGAACTCGGGGAGGAGGCGAAAAAGGCCAAGGGCCCAGAAGAGTTCCATGCCCCTAGCTTACGCCCAGGAAGCGGGCGAGGGCCTCCTCGTCCAGGTGCTTGCCCACGTAAAAGGGCCCGAACTCCCCGTAGCGGGCCGAGACCTCGTCAAAGCGCATCTCGTAGACGATCTTCTTGAACTGGACGGGGTCCTCGCTGAAGAGGTTCACCCCCCACTCCCAGTCGTCCAGGCCCTGGGCCCCGCTGATGACCTGGAGGACCTTCCCCTGATACTTTCTGCCCGTCTCCCCGTGGGCCTTCATGAGCCGGGCCCGCTCCTTGGCGGGGAGGAGGTACCAGTTGTCCTCCGCCTGGCGGCGCTTGTTCATGGGGTAGAAGCAGACGTACCCCCCCTTGGGCACCTTAGGGGTGAGGCGGGGCTTCACGTAGGGGGCCTCGGGGTCCAGGGGCTTCTCCTGGCTTCCGAGCTCCACCACGGAGTAAAAGCC
The DNA here is from genome assembly GCF_056332225.1 of Thermus sp. Lineage (NCBI taxonomy): Bacteria > Thermotogati > Deinococcota > Deinococci > Thermales > Thermaceae > Thermus > Thermus sp. The sequence goes on from NZ_JBWGQW010000023.1 coordinate 5,789, forward strand.
GTAGGCGGGGAGGAGGTACTCGGCGAAGAGGCTCCGGTTCAGGGCCCTTTCCAGCTCTAAAAGCTCGTCCAGGCTCTCCCGGAGGTTGAGGAAGAGGAGGTCCGCCTTCTGGGTGATCACCTGGTACACCCCGAAAGACCCCCGCCCCTCCTCCTCCGCCCGCCGCCAGGCGGAGAGGAGGCCCAAAAGCTCCTCCCACGCGGCCCTTCGCTCCTCCGGGGAGGCCTTGCGCCAGCGGGGGAAGTCCAAAAGGCGGAAGTCGTGGAGCATGTGCCAGCCCTCGAGGGTGTGGGTGGGCTCGGGCAGGTAACCTTCCATGCCCCTCACTATAAGGCCGGGGGCCCTTGGGTATAGTGCTCCCGTGGCGCCTTGGCTTCACGCTCTCCTCGCCCTCCTGGTGGCCTGGCTTTTGGGCCGGTACGGGGCCAGGCTCCTCGCCGCCTTGGGCCGCCTCACCCCCACGGAAAGGGACGACCGCTTCTTCCGCCTCCTGGGCCTCCTCTGGTGGGGGGCGGTTCTCCTCCTCTTGGGAAGCTACCTGGCCCACGCCCTGGACCTGCCCCACGAGCCCTTCCGCTCCTGGGGGCAAGGACTCGCCTCCTGGCTGGGAGCAAGGGGGCTTTCGGCCCTATCCATCCTGGCCCTCACCTTCCTGGGGTACCGCCTCGTCCCCCTCCTCCTAAGGAAGCTTCCCTCTCCCGAGGGAACCCACTCCCGGGAGGCGGTGCGGCGGCGCACCCTGAAGGTGGTGTCCGAGTCGGTGCTCAAGGGAGCGGTCCTCCTCTTCGGGGGGCTTCTCCTCCTCTCCAACCTGGGCCTGAACGTCGCCGCCCTCCTGGCCGGGGCGGGGGTGGCGGGCCTCGCCCTGAGCCTCGCCGCGCAAAACCTCATCCGGGACTTCATCAACGGCTTCTTCATCCTCCTGGAGGACCAGTACGGGGTGGGGGACATCGTCCAGATAGGCGGGGTGGGGGGGCAGGTGGAGCGCTTCACCCTGAGGCTCACGGTGCTCCGGGACCTCGAGGGCCGGGTCCACTTCATCCCCAACTCCGAGGTGCGCCAGGTGACCGTCCTCACCCAGGAGTGGAGCCGGGCGGTGGTGGACGTGGGGGTGGCCTACAAGGAGGACCTGGACCGGGTCCTGGCGGTCTTCCGGGACGAGGCGGCGCGCTTCTACGAAGACCCCCTCTGGCGGGAGCGCTTCGCCGACGCCCCGGAGGTCCTGGGGGTGCAGAACCTGGCCGACTCCGCCGTGGTCATCCGGGTCCTCTTCAACACCAAGCCCGCCGAGCAGTGGGCCATCGCCCGGGAGTTCCGCCGCCGCATCAAGAACCGCCTGGACCAAGAGGGCATAGAGATCCCCTACCCCCACCTCAAGCTCTACCTGGGGGAGGCGCTCCGGCTGGAAAAGGGGTAGGCTAAAGGGGATGCGGGACATCCACGGGGAGATCCTGGAGGCCCTCCGCCCCCACCTCGGGCCCCGGGCGGAGGCGGTTTTGGAAGAGGGGCTGAAGCGCCTGGGAAAGCGCCCCTCCGAGCTCACCCCTAAAGACGGGGAGGTCCTGCTCAAGGGCCTCGTCTTCCGCGAGCTCCAGGCCCGCCTGCGCCCAGAGGAGGCCAGGCGGGTGGTGGAGGAGGTCCTCCTTCGCCTCAAGGAGGAAGCCCTAAGCCCCAAGGCCCTGGAGGAGGCCCTCAAGCGCTTCGGCCTCTACCTGGACTGGCCCGAGGTGGCCCGCCTCCGGGCCCTTTCAAACCGCCTCCGCCAGGAACCCGACCCCAGGCTCTTCCGCGAGGCCCAGGAGCTCCTGGAGGCCCTGGAGGAGAAGCTGGAGGAGGCCCTTTTGCGCCAGGCCAAGGACCTGGCCCACCTGGAGGAAAGCCTGGAAAGGGTCCGGCACCTGGGCGGGCCCAAGGTGCGCAAGCTAGAGAGCCTGGTGGAGATGGTGCGCAAGGCCCAGGCCGAGGGCCTCCTGGTCCAGGCGGAGGTGGAGCGGGCGAGGAAGCTGGCCCTGGAGCTAAGGAAGCTCCTGGAGTCCAGCGTGGCCCGGGCCCCCAGCTTGCCGGAGATCGTCTTTGAAACGGCGGAGGAAACCCCAAAGCACCCCACGGGGGTCTTCCTCACCGTGGAGGAGGCGCGGGACCTGGAAGAGGAGCTGGTCATAGACCTGGGGGACCTGCCCGAGGAGGCGGCAAAGCGGCTCCAGGCCCTGGAGGTGGAGGAGGAAAGGCGGAAGCTGGAAGCCCTCCTCGCCCGCTACGCCCCCCTCCTGGAGCGGGCCACGGTGAGCCCCCTCCTCGCCGAGGTCCAGGCCCTCCTGGAGGCGGGAACCCCCGCCGGGGAAAAGCTTCTCCTCCTAGAGAAGGCCTTCCAGGAAGCCGAGGCCAACCTGAGGGCGGAAAGGCGGGCCAGGCTCATCCAGCTCCAGGAGGCCCTGAGAACCCTCCCCCTCGCCGCGGAGGCCAAGGCCCCCCTGGAAAGCGCCCTGGCGCTGGCGGAGGAAACCCTGAGGGAGGGCGGCCTCCCCGACCTCCTTTCCCTGGAAGGGGAGCTCCGGCGCCTGGAGGAGGAGGCCAGGCGCCGGGAGGAAGAGGCCAAGCGCCTGGAGGAAGAGCGGCAGGCCCTCATGCGGGAGTTTTCCGGGAAGGGCGAGGCCTTCCTCCCCCTCCTGCGCGAGCTCCAAGCCCTTCCCCCGGAGGCCCTTCCCGAAAGGCTTCCCGAGCTCAAGGCCCGCTACGCCGCCCTCCTCAAGGCCCAAGGAGAGGAGGCCGCCCTCAAGGCCAAGCTGGAGGAGGCGGCCCGGGCCCTGGAGGCCCTCCGGGAGAAAGCCCAAAGCCTCGGCCTGGAGGGGCTCTGGGCCGAGGCGAAAAGGGCCCTAGAGGAGGGGAACCCCCAGGGCCTCGAGGCCCTGCGGAAGGCCCTGGGGGAAGCCCGGGCCCGGGCCAGGCAGACCGCCCTGGAGGAGCTCGCCCGCCTCCAGGCCCTGGCGGAACGCTTCCGGGGCTTCGGGGGAGAGAGCCTCCTAAAGGCCATTGAGGAGGAGAAGGCCAAGCCCGAGCCCGACCCCGCCCCCATCGCCCGGGCCCTCCAGGCCCTGAAGCGGCGGCTGGAGGCCAAGCGGGAGGAACTCCTCACCCGCCTCACCGCCTTTTTCCAGACCCATGCCCGCCTCCAGGGCTTCCAGAGCGAGACCGCCCGCCGCCTCAAGCCCCTTCTTTCCGTGCTGGAGAGCGCCAAGGAAAAGCTTCCCCGCCTGGGACCCAAAGGGCTTCTCCAGGTGGAAGGCACCCTGGCCCAGGCGGAAGGCCTCCTCCGGGAGCTTGAGAAAGAGGCTGAGGCGGCCAAAGCCGTGCTCCAGGAGCTCCGGGGCACGGACCTGGAGGCCCTCCTGGAGGTCCTGGAGGTGAGCGCCCCCGACCAGGACCTGGCGCGCTTCCGCCTGCCCGGGGTGGAGGCCCTAGGCCACCTGGAAGAAACCCCCCCCCTCCCCAAGGAGCCCCTCCTCCGGCTCAAGGAGGCCCTGGACCGCCTGGACGAGGCCCTCGCCCAAAGGCGGGGCCCCGCGGCCCTGGTCTTCGGGGAAAAGGCCCTGGTTCTCGCCCCCCATAGGGGGAAGACCCTGGTGGCCCTCCTGGAACGGTCGGCCCTCTCGGCCTTCCTCCTGGAACTCTCCTAAAGGAGCCGGGGCGGGTGCTACACTAAAGGCAGTGGTCGTCCGCGAAGCCCTTTGGGAAAACCTGGCGGGGCGCCTGGCCTACCTCTCCCCCGAGGAACGGGAGAGGGTCCACAGGGCCTACCTCTTCGCCGAGGAGGCCCACCGGGGCCAGCTGCGAAGAAGCGGGGAGCCCTACATCACCCACCCCGTGGCCGTGGCGGAGATCCTGGCCTCCTTGCGCATGGACGCCGATACCTTGGCCGCGGGCCTCCTCCACGACACCATGGAGGACTGCGGGGTCTCCGGGGAGGAGCTGGAACGGCGCTTCGGCCCCACCGTGCGCCGCCTGGTGGAGGGGGAGACCAAGGTCAGCAAGCTCTACAAGCTGGCCAACCTCGAGGGCGAGGAGAAACGGGCCGAGGACCTCCGCCAGATGTTCATCGCCATGGCGGAGGACGTGCGCATCATCATCGTCAAGTTGGCGGACCGCCTGCACAACCTCCGCACCCTGGAGCACATGCCCCCCGAGAAGCAGAAGCGGATCGCCCAGGAAACCCTGGAGATCTACGCCCCCCTGGCCCACCGCCTGGGGATGGGCCAGATCAAGTGGGAGCTGGAGGACCTCTCCTTCCGCTACCTCTACCCGGAGGCTTACCAGGGGCTGCTTTCCCGCCTACGGGAAACCCAGGAGGCCCGGGAGCGCCTGGTGAAGCGGGCCACGGCCATCCTGGAGGAGGCCCTGAGGCGGGACGAGCTCTTGCAGGCCCAGCTCAGGGGCTTTGAGGTCACGGGCCGCCCCAAGCACCTCTACTCCATCTGGAAGAAGATGGAACGGGAGGGCAAGGCCCTGGAGCAGATCTACGACCTCCTGGCGGTGCGGGTGGTCCTGGACCCGAGGCCAAGCCCCAAGGAGGAGGACGTGAGGGAAAAGCAGGTCTGCTACCACGTCCTGGGCCTGGTCCACGCCCTCTGGCAGCCCATCCCCGGCCGGGTGAAGGACTACATCGCCGTGCCCAAGCCCAACGGCTACCAGAGCCTCCACACCACGGTCATCGCCCTGGAGGGTCTGCCCTTGGAGGTGCAGATCCGCACCCAGAAGATGCACCGGGTGGCGGAGTACGGCATCGCCGCCCACTGGCTCTACAAGGAGGGGCTCACCGACCCCGAGGAGCTCAAAAGGCGGGTCTCCTGGCTCAAGAACATCCAGGAGTGGCAGCAGGAGTTCAGTAGCTCCCGGGAGTTCGTGGAGGCGGTGACCCGGGACCTCCTCGGGGGGAGGGTCTTCGTCTTCACCCCCAAGGGCCGGATCATCAACCTGCCCAAGGGGGCCACCCCCGTGGACTTCGCCTACCACATCCACACCGAGGTGGGGCACCGCATGGTGGGGGCCAAGGTGAACGGGCGCATCGTCCCCCTCTCCTACGAGCTCCAAAACGGGGAGATCGTGGAGATCCTCACCGCCAAGAACGCCCACCCCTCCAAGGGCTGGCTGGAGTTCGCCAAGACCCGGAGCGCCAAGAGCAAGATCCGCCAGTACTTCCGCGCCCAGGAGCGCCAGGAGACCCTGGAAAGGGGCCAAGGGCTTTTGGAGCGCTACCTCAAGCGCAAGGGCCTTCCCAAGCCCGCGGAGAGCCAGCTGGAGGAGGCGGCCAAGCGCCTGGGCCTCACCCCTTCCCCCGAGGAGCTCTACCTGGCCTTGGCCCTGAACCGCCTCACCCCCAAGCAGGTGGCGGAGAAGCTCTACCCCAAGGCCCTCCTGAAGCCGGAAAAGCCCAAGCCCCCCCCGAAAAACGCCTGGGGCATCCGGCTGGAGCAGGACCTCGAGGCCCCCATCCGCCTGGCCTCCTGCTGCGAGCCCATGAAGGGGGACAGCATCCTGGGCTTCGTCACCCGGGGCCGGGGCGTCACGGTGCACAAGGCCGACTGCCCCAACCTCCGCCGCCTCCTCCAGGGCCCCGAGGCCGACCGGGTCATCGGGGCCTACTGGGAGGGGGTGGGGGGGAAGGTGGCCACCCTGGAGGTCCTGGCCCAGGACCGGGCCGGGCTCCTCCGGGACGTGATGCAGGTGGTGGCCGAGGCGGGGAAGAGCGCCCTGGGCTCCGAGACCCGCATCCTGGGCCCCATGGCCCGCATCCGCCTCCGCCTTTCGGTGCAGGACGGGGAGCGGGAGGCCCTGGTGGAGGCCCTGAAGGGGGTGCGGAGCGTCCAGGAGGTGCGCTGGGTCTAGAGGAGGCGCACCCAGACCTCCCGGGTCCTGGGGCCATCGTACTCCGCCAGGAAGACCTGTTGCCACCGCCCAAGCAGGAGGCGCCCCCTCTCCGCGGGCAAGAGGAGGAAGACCCCGGTGAGGAGGCTCTTCAGATGGGCGTGGGTGTTCCCCTCGGCGTGGCGGTCCTGGGGGTGGAAACGGGGAGCGAGCTCGGCAAGCCGGGCCAGGAGGTCGTGGGCCACGTCGGGGTCGGCCCCCTCCTGCACCGTGAGGCCGCAGGTGGTGTGGGGCACGAAGAGGTAGACCAGGCCCGTGTGCCCTTCCAGAATCCCTTCCACCGCCCGGGTGATGTTCACCAGGCCTTCTTCGGGGGTGCGGACATAGAGCTTCTTCATCAGGAAAGGCGGGAGGTGCGCAGGAAAAAGCGCTTTTCCACCGGGAAGGGGCGGTCCAGGTCGCCGAACTCGGCCTCGGCCCAGGCAAGGAGCCTGGACATGGCCCGCTCGTGCACCTCCTGGGGCACGGCGCGGGTGAAGGAGTAAAGCCTCTCCTGCAGGGCCTCGAGGGCCTCCCGGGGGGTGCGCTCCTCCCGCCAGGCCACCACCTCCCGGGTCTTGGGCCTGAGGCCGAGGCGCCTCAGGGCCTCCTCCACCTCCTTAAGCCGCCTGCTGTGGGTTCCCCGCTCCACGGGGAAGCCTTCCTCGGCCACCAGGGCCTGCCACCGCTCTTGGAGGCGGCACTCGGCCTCGGCCTTCACCCGGTCCCACCCCTCCAGGAGGACCCCCCCGGGCTTCAGGACCCGCAGGGCCTCGGCCAGGGCCCTGGGCCAGTCGGGGAGGAGGTGCCACAGGTGGACCACGATCACGGCGTGGACGCTCCCTTCAGGCAGGGGAATCTCCCGGGCGTCCGCGAGCAGGAGGCGCACCTTGCGCATGACCCCGGCCGCCTTCTGCCGAAAGACCTCCAGCATGGCGGGGTCGTGGTCCAGGGCCAGGTAGCGGTAGCCCCGGGCGATGAGGGGAAGGGCGATGCGCCCCGTGCCCACGCCAAGCTCCAAGAGGACGGGCTCCTCTCCCCGGGTCTGGAGGGCGTTCCCCATGGCCGTGGCGATGCGCCCCGCCACCTCCGGCGGGTAGGTCCGGAGGCGGTCGTAGGCGTAGGCCACCCGGGTGAGGGCGCTGGACATCTCCCCCCTCATTTTAAGGGGTATACTCCCAGGCATGAAGGGTCTCATCCTGGCCGCAGGCCGCGGCACCCGGCTTCGCCCCCTTACCCACACCCGGCCCAAGCCGGTGATCCGGGTGGCGGGCCGACCCATCATCCACTACGCCCTGGACAACCTTCTGGCCGCCGGGGTGGAGGAGATCGGGGTGGTGGTCTCCCCGGAGACGGAAAAGGACCTCCGCGAGGCCCTCTCCGGCTACCCGGTGCGCTACATCCTCCAGGAGGAGCCCCAGGGCCTGGCCCACGCGGTGGCGGTGGCCGGGGATTTCCTCAAGGAAAGCCCCTTTGTCCTCTACCTGGGGGACAACCTCTTCCAGCGGGGGATCCGGCCCTACCTGGAGGCTTTCCGGGAGGGGGTGAGCGCCGTTTTGGCCCTGGTACGGGTGGGAAACCCGCGGCAGTTCGGGGTGGCGGTGATGGAAGGGGAGCGGATCGTGCGCCTGTTGGAAAAGCCCAAGGACCCCCCCTCGGACCTGGCGGTGGCGGGGGTGTACGTGTTCACCCCGGAGGTGTTGGAGGTGATCCAGGACCTGAAGCCCTCCGCCCGGGGGGAGTACGAGATCACCGACGCCATCCAGGGCCTCATTGACCGGGGGAAAAAGGTGGTGGGGGTGGAGGTGGAGGGCTGGTGGAAGGACACGGGCCGCCCCGCCGACCTCCTGGACGCCAACCGCCTCCTCCTGGAGGAGCTTTCTCCCCGGGTGGAAGGGGAGGTGGAGGAGAGCCAGCTCACGGGCCGGGTGGTGGTGGCGAGGGGGGCCAGGGTGGTGGGGAGCACGGTGATCGGCCCGGCCTTCATCGGGGAAGGGGCGTTGGTGGAGGGGGCCTACGTGGGCCCCTTCACCTCCTTGGGGCCGGGGGCGCGGGTGGTGCGCTCGGAGGTGGAGTACTCCATCCTCGAGGACCAGGCCGTCCTCGAGGACGTGGCCCTGCGCCTCCAGGAGAGCATCCTGGGGGTGGGGGCGGAGGTGAAGAGCCGAAACGGCCTCCCCCGGGCCCACCGGCTGGTCCTCGGGGACCTTTCCCAGGTGGAGCTGGCCTGAGGGATGCCCAGGCTTTTGGACCTCCTCACGGAGTCCTGGCAAAGCGGCGAGGCCCTGGCGAGGGCCCTCGGGGTGAGCCGGGCCGCCGTCTCCAAGGAGGCGCGGAGGCTTTTGGCGGAGGGCTACCCCGTGGAGGTCTCCCGCCAGGGCTACCGCATCCTCCCCGGGACCCCCCTCCCCCACCTCTTCCGACCCCCGGGGCGCTTAGGGAGGCCCTACCGCTACCTGGGCCGGGTGGGGAGCACCCAGGATGTCCTGAGGGCCTGGGCGGAAGAAGGGGCCCCCGAGGGGGCGCTGGTCCTCGCCGAGGGGCAAGAAAGGGGGCGGGGCCGCCGGGGAAGGCCCTGGGAGAGCCGTCCCGGGGCGAGCCTCACCTTCTCCCTCCTCCTTAGGCCCCACCTCCCTCTCCCCTCCTTAAGCCTCCTTCCCCTCCTCGCGGGCCTCGCCCTCCGGGAAGCCGTGGGGGTGGGGGGGCTCAAGTGGCCCAACGACCTCCTCACCGAAGACGGGAGGAAGCTCGCCGGGGTGCTCCTGGAGGCCAAGGCCGAGGGGGAGGAGGTGAGCTACGCCCTCCTCGGCGTGGGGGTGAACGTGGCCTGGGCCCCGGAAGGGGCGGCCTTCCTAGGGGAGTTCGTCCCCCTCTCCCGGCGGGAGGTGCTGGAGGGGTTCCTCCTGAGGCTGGAGGCCCTCCTCCCCCTCCTGCAAACCCCCGAGGCCCTCCTGGAGCGCTACCGAAAGGCCTCCTGCACCCTTGGGCGGAGGGTGCGGGTGCGCACCCCAAGGGGGGTGGTGGAGGGCCCCGCCGAGGAGGTGCTTCCCGACGGGAGCCTCCTGGTGGGGGGGGTGCGGGTGGGGGCGGGGGAGGTGGAGCTCCTGCCCCTTCTTGAGTGAGCTAGGCTTAGATTTTCCTCAGCGCCTCTGCTAGGATGAGGGTGGGTATGTTCGCGCGGATCTTCACCAAGGAAGAGGCCGACGCCCTCCTTCCCGAGCTCAGGCGGGTGCTGGCGGAGATGCGCCAGGCCCGGGAGGAGCTTAAGGAGGCGCAGAGGCGCCTTCCCGAGGCCCGGGGGCTTGAGCGAAGGGCCCTCGAGGAGGAGGCCCGCTTCCTCCTCGGCACCCTCGAGGCCGATGCCCGCTACCTGGCCTCCCTGGGGGTCCTCCTCAAGGACCTGGACCGGGGCCTGGTGGACTTCCCCGGCCGGGTAGGGGGCGAGGTGGTCTTCCTCTGCTGGCAGGAGGGGGAGCCCGAGGTGGCCCACTACCACCCCCTCTCCGGGGGCTTCGCGGAGAGGAGGCCCCTCTATGGGGAAGGCCCTACCCTTCCCCCGGAGGCCCGCCCCGGCGAAAGGCGGCCAGGCGCCTGAGGTCCTCCCGTACTAGGTCGTCCCGCCCCGCCAGGGACTCCAGGTGGTGCCTGAGCTCGTGGAGGAGGGTCTCCCACGCCTCGGCCTCCCAGTCCAACCCCTCCCCCGCCACCTTTTGGAAAGAGCCGTAGTAGAGGGCGATGTGCCGCCCCAGGCCCTCAAACCCCCCGAAGGCCGAGGGCGGCCCGGGGTCCAGGTACTCCCCGAGGCGCCACACGCCCTCAAGCCCCGGCTCCGGCCTGGCCTCGGGGAAGACGTGCACCCCCTGGAGGCCCCTTTTGAAGTCCTCGGGGATCTCCTCCCAAAGCCTCTCCACCAGCTTCACGAAGGCCTCGTAGGTCATGGCCGGTGGTAGGGGTGGCCCGCCCTCAGGGTGAGGACCCGGTAGAGCTGCTCCATGAGGACCAGGAGGGCGAGCTCGTGCTGGAGGGTTAGGGGGGAGAGGGAAAGGAGGAGGTCGGCCCCCTCCCGCACCGCCTCGGGGTGCCCCTCGGCCCCGCCCACGAGGAAGGCCACCCGCTCCCCCTCCAAGGAAAGGAGCCTCCGGTAGAGCTCCTCGGTGGTCAAAAGCTTCCCCCGCTCGTCCAGGACCACCTTGCGGTGCCCTCCCGCCTTGGGGAGGAGTTCCTTTTCCTCCCGCACGAAAACCAGCTCCAGGGGGGCGTACCTCTGGATGCGCTTCCTGTACTCCTCCACCCCGAGCCGGGCGTAGGCCAGCCGGGGCCTGCCCACCGCCACCACCCTAAGGCGCACAGGCCCATGCTATCGCGGAAGGGGTATACTCGGGGCGAAGGGAAAGTGGGATCCAGCCCCACCCCCGAAAAGGAGGCCCGAGGCCCTTACCCAGGGCGGGCTTCCCGGCGCCACAAGCGCCAAGAAGGAGGGTGTCATGGTCAAGGAAACCCATCGGTTCCGACCCTTCACCGAGGAGCCCATAAGGCTCATCGGGGAGGAAGGGGAGTGGCTCGGGGACTTCCCCTTGGACCTCGAGGAGGCCAAGCTAAGGAGGCTCTACCGGGACATGCTGGCCGCCCGGATGCTGGACGAGCGCTACACCATCCTCATCCGCACGGGCAAGACCAGCTTCATCGCCCCCGCCGCGGGGCACGAGGCCGCCCAGGTGGCCATCGCCCACGCCATAAGGCCGGGCTTTGACTGGGTCTTCCCCTACTACCGCGACCACGGCCTGGCCCTGGCCCTGGGGATCCCCCTCAAGGAGCTCTTCGGCCAGATGCTCGCCACCCAGGCCGACCCCAACAAGGGCCGCCAGATGCCCGAGCACCCCGGCTCCAAGCGCCTCAACTACTTCACCGTGGCGAGCCCCATCGCCTCCCACGTGCCCCCGGCCGCGGGGGCCGCCATCAGCATGAAACTCCTCCGCACGGGGCAGGTGGCGGTCTGCACCTTCGGGGACGGGGCCACCAGCGAAGGGGACTGGTACGCCGGGATCAACTTCGCCGCCGTGCAGGGCGCACCCGCGGTCTTCATCGCCGAAAACAACTTCTACGCCATCAGCGTGGACTACCGCCGCCAGACCCACAGCCCCACCCTGGCCGACAAGGCCCGCGCCTTCGGCATCCCCGGCTACCTGGTGGACGGGATGGACGTGCTGGCGAGCTACTACGTGGTCAAGGAGGCGGTGGAGCGGGCCAGGATGGGGGAAGGGCCGAGCCTCTTGGAGCTACGGGTCTACCGCTACGGCCCCCACTCCTCCGCCGACGACGACAGCCGCTACCGGCCCAAGGAGGAGGTGGAGGCCTGGCGGAAGAAGGACCCCATCCCCCGCTTCCGCCGCTTCCTCGAGGCCAGGGGCCTCTGGAACGAGGAGTGGGAGGAGGACCTCAAGGCGGAGATCCGGGCCGAGCTGGAACGGGGCCTCAAGGAGGCGGAGGAGGCCGGGCCCGTGCCCCCCGAGTGGATGTTTGACGATGTCCTCGCCGAGAAGCCCTGGCACCTCCTTCGCCAGGAGGCCCTTCTCAGGGAGGAGCTCTAGGGGGTGGGTATGGCCCTCATGACCATGGTGCAGGCCCTGAACCGGGCCCTGGACGAGGAGATGGCCAAAGACCCCAAGGTGGTGGTCCTGGGGGAGGACGTGGGAAAGCGGGGCGGGGTCTTCTTGGTCACCGAGGGGCTCCTCCAGAAGTACGGCCCCGACCGGGTCCTGGACACCCCCCTCTCCGAGGCGGCCATCATCGGGGCCGCCCTGGGCATGGCCGTCCACGGCCTGAGGCCCGTGGCCGAGATCCAGTTCGCCGACTACGTCTTCCCGGGCTTTGACCAGCTCGCAAGCCAGGTGGCCAAGCTCCGCTACCGCTCGGGGGGCCAGTTCGCCGCCCCCTTGGTGGTGCGGATGCCCTCAGGGGGCGGGGTTAAGGGCGGGCACCACCACTCCCAAAGCCCCGAGGCCCACTTCGTCCACACCGCCGGGCTCAAGGTGGTGGCCGTCTCCACCCCCTACGACGCCAAGGGGCTTTTGAAGGCGGCCATCCGCGATGAGGACCCCGTGGTCTTCCTGGAGCCCAAGAGGCTCTACCGCTCGGTGAAGGAGGAGGTGCCCGAGGAGGACTACACCCTTCCCATCGGCAAGGCGGCCCTAAGGCGCGAGGGGAAGGACCTCACCCTCATCGGCTACGGCGCCGTGATGCCCGAGGTCTTGCAGGCGGCGGAGGAACTGGAGAAGGCCGGGGTCTCCGCCGAGGTCCTGGACCTAAGGAGCCTCATGCCCTGGGACTACGAGGCGGTGATGAACTCCGTGGCCAAGACGGGGAGGGTGGTCCTGGTGGCCGACGCCCCCCGGCACGCGAGCTTCGTAAGCGAGGTGGCGGCCACCATCGCCGAGGACATCCTGGACACCCTCCTCGCCCCGCCCCTCCGGGTGGCGGGGTTTGACACCCCCTACCCCTACGCCCAGGACAAGCTCTACCTGCCCACCGTCACCCGCATCCTGAACGCCGCCAAGCGGGCGCTAGACTACTGATATGCCGAGGGAAGTCATCTTCTTGGTGGAAGAGGCGGAGGAAGGAGGGTTCGTGGCCCGGGCCCTGGGAGAAGCCATCTTCACGGAGGGAGAAACCTGGGAGGAGCTCAAGGAGATGGTGCGGGACGCGGTGCGGTGCCACTTCGGCGAAGAAGCCCCCCCCATCATCCGCCTGCACTTCGTCCGGGAGGAGGTCCTGGTCCCGTGAGGCTTCCCCGTGACCTCACCGGGGAGGAGCTCGTCCAAAAACTGGCCCGTCTGGGCTACCAGGTAGAGCGGCAAACGGGAAGCCACGTGCGCATGGTCTGGAAAGGCCCAAAGGGCGAACACGCCGTCACCATCCCCCTGCATCGGCCGCTGAAGGTAGGGACCCTGGCCGGAATCCTGAGGGCGGTGGCGGAGGCCCGCGGCGTGGAGCGCAAAGCCCTCGAGCGCCTTTTGGACCTGTAGAGGAGGAGTATGCCCAAGGAAATCCTCATGCCCGAGCTCGCGGAAAGCGTGGTGGAAGGCGAGATCCTGAAGTGGCTGGTGGAGGAAGGGGACTACCTCAAGAAGGACCAGCCCTTCGTGGAGGTCATGACCGACAAGGTCACGGTGGAGCTACCCTCGCCCTACGAGGGGGTGCTCCTGAAAAAGCTCGCCAAGGAGGGGGAGGTGGTGAAGGTCCACGCCCCCATCGCCCTCCTCGCCGAGCCCGGGGAGGCGGTGGAGGGCGCGAAGGAGGCCCCCCCGGTGCAGGCGGTGGAGGAGCGCTCCATCGTGGAGCCGGGCCTGCCCGCGAAGGAGGAGAAGGAGGACCTCTCCCTCTTCAAGCCAGACCCCACCCAGGTAGCGGTGAAAAACCCCTTCCTCTCCGGGGAAAAGCCCCAGGAGGGGGCGAGGCCGGGACGGGTCCTGGCGGTGCCCGCCGCCCGGAAGCTCGCCCGGGAGCTCGGGATCCCCATTGAGGAGGTGCCGGGCTCGGGGCCCTTGGGGAGGGTCCGGGTGGAGGACGTGCGGGCCTACGCCGAGCGGAGGAAGGCCCCACCCGCCCCCGCCGAGGCCACCCGGGAGCCCGAGGCGCCGGCCCCCGGCTTCCCGCCCCCGCCCAGGTACGCCCCGCCCAAGGGGTACGAGGCCCTGGAGGAGCGGGTGCCCCTTAGGGGCATCCGCCGCACCATCGCCCAGGGGCTCTGGCAGAGCCACCTCTACACCGTGCGCACCCTGAACGTGGACGAGGCGGACCTCACGGAGCTCGTGGCCCTTAGGGAACGGCTCAAGCCCGAGGCCGAGGCCCAGGGGGTCAGGCTCACCTACCTGCCCTTCATCGTCAAGGCGGTGGTGCGGGCCCTGAAGAAGTTCCCCATGCTGAACACCAGCCTGGACGAGGAGAGGCAGGAAATCGTCTACAAGCGCTACTACCACATCGGCCTCGCCGTGGCCACGGAAAGGGGCCTCATCGTGCCCGTGCTGAAGGACGCCGACCGGAAGAGCGTCCTGGAGCTCGCCCAGGAGATCGCCGAGCTCTCCCAAAAGGCCCGGGAAGGCCGCCTCGCCCCGGAGGAGGTCTCGGGCTCCACCTTCACCATCACCAACATCGGCTCCGTGGGGGCCACCTTGAGCTTCCCCATCATCCACCTCCCGGACGCGGCCATCCTCGGGGTGCACTCCATAAGGAAGCGCCCCTGGGTCATGCCGGATGGCTCCATAAGGGCGCGGGACATCATGTTCCTCTCCCTCTCCTTTGACCACCGGCTGGTGGACGGGGCCGAGGCGGCCATGTTCACCCGGGAGGTCATAAGGCTCCTGGAAAACCCCGACCTGCTCCTTCTGGAAATGTAGGATGACGCCTATGAAGACCTACGACCTCATCGTGATCGGCACCGGCCCCGGAGGCTACCACGCCGCCATCAGGGCCGCCCAGCTCGGCCTCAGGGTGCTGGCCGTGGAGGCCGCCGAGGTGGGGGGGGTCTGCCTCAACGTGGGCTGCATCCCCACCAAGGCCCTCCTCCACGCCGCCGAGACCCTCCACCACCTGAAGGTGGCCGAGGGCTTCGGCCTGAAGGCCAAGCCCGAGCTGGACCTGAAGAAGCTCGGCGCCTGGCGGGACCAGGTGGTGAAAAAGCTCACCGGGGGCGTGGGCACCCTCCTCAAGGGGAACGGGGTGGAACTCGTGCGGGGCTTCGCCCGCTTGGCGGGCCCAAAGGAGGTGGAGGTGGGGGGCGAGCGCTACGGGGCGAAAAGCCTGATCCTCGCCACGGGAAGCGAGCCCATAGAGCTCAAGGGCTTCCCCTTCGGCGAGGACGTCTGGGACTCCACCCGGGCCCTGAAGGTGGAGGAGGGGGTCCCCAAGAGGCTTCTCGTCATCGGGGGCGGGGCGGTGGGGCTGGAGCTCGGCCAGGTCTACCGCCGCCTGGGCGCGGAGGTCACACTCATTGAGTACATGCCGGAGATCCTCCCCCAAGGGGACCCCGAGACCGCGGGCCTCCTGAGGCGCGCCCTGGAGAAGGAGGGGATAAGGGTCCGCACCCGGACCAAGGCGGTGGGCTACGAGAAGAAAAAGGACGGGCTCCACGTGCGCCTCGAGCCCGCCGAGGGGGGCGAGCCGGAGACCCTGGTGGTGGACAAGGTCCTGGTGGCCGTGGGCCGCAGGCCCCGCACGGAGGGCCTCGGCCTGGAAAGGGCCGGGGTCCAGGTGGACGAGAAGGGCTTCGTCCGGGTGAACGCCCGCATGGAGACCAGCGCCCCCGGGGTCTACGCCATCGGCGACGTGGCCCGCCCCCCCCTCCTCGCCCACAAGGCCATGAAGGAGGGCCTGGTGGCGGCGGAGAACGCCGCGGGCAGGGACAGCGCCTTTGACTACCAGGTCCCGAGCGTGGTCTACACCTCCCCCGAGTGGGCCGGGGTGGGCCTCACCGAGGAGGAGGCGAGGCGGGCGGGCTACAAGGTGAAGGTGGGGAAGTTTCCCCTCGCCGCCTCGGGGCGGGCCCTCACCCTGGGCGGGGCCGAGGGGATGGTCAAGGTGGTGGGGGACGAGGAAACCGACCTCCTCCTCGGGGTCTTCCTCGTAGGCCCCCAGGCGGGGGAGCTCATCGCCGAGGCCGCCCTGGCCCTGGAGATGGGGGCCACGCTCACCGACCTCGCCCTCACCGTCCACCCCCACCCCACCCTCTCCGAAACCCTCATGGAGGCGGCGGAGGCCTTCCACAAGCAGGCCATCCACATCCTGAACCGCTAACCCGGGGTCCCCATCCCGGCTTAGGCCGGGATGGGGTAGGTTTAGCGGATCTCCGCCCCGCCCCAGCGCTCCAAAAGCCTCAGGGCCTCCACGTGGTCCGCATCCGGGCCCAGCTCCCGCTTGGCCATTTCATACACCTCCCGGGCGAGGCGGAGGAGGGGGCTTGGGGCCCTCTCCCCGTCCAAAACCCCCATGGCGATGCCCAGGTCCTTCACCAGAAGGCCCAGGGCGAAGGTCTTGGGGAAGGCACGGGTGAGGACCCTCTGGGGGATGAGGTTCTCCGTGGCGTTGGAGCGGCCCGAGGAGGCGTTGATGACCTCGAGGGCCCTCTCCGCCGAAACCCCCTGCTTCACCAGGGCCAAAAGCCCCTCCCCCGCCGCCCAGAGGTTCACGGCGAGGAGGGCGTTGTTGATGGCCTTCACCGCGTGCCCCGCCCCCACGGGGCCCACGTGGACCACCTTCTTGGCGTAGGCGAGAAAGGGCCTGACCCGCTCCACCGCCTCCTCCGGGCCCCCCAGCATCACCGTGAGGGTGCCCGCCTCGGCCCCCGAGGTGCCCCCGGAGACGGGGGCGTCCAGGTAGGTGACGCCCTTCTCCTTCAGGCGCTCGGCGAGCCTCCGGCTCGCCTCGGGCTCCCCGCTCGTGGCGTCCACCCAGTAGGTGCCCTCCCGGAGGTGGGGCAGGAGGGCCTCGGCCACCTGGGAAACCTCCTTGGTGGTGGGGAGGCAGGTGAAGACCACCCGGGCCTCGGCCACCCGCTCCAAGGGCACGGCCTCGGAGCCGAACTCCTCTTGGTGCCTTAGGGCCTTGGCGAAGGTCCGGTTCCAGACCAGGGTGGGAAAGCGCCGCGCCAGGTGCCCCGCCATGGGGTAGCCCATGGCCCCAAGACCGAGGAAGGCCACCTTTTCCATGCCTCCTTTTTACCAGAGGCGAAAGGCCTTGGCGAGGCCCCTTAGAAGAAGGAGGAAAAGGAGGCTGAAGCCCATGGCCACCCCCAAAAAGACGAAAAACCCCGCCCCGAAGCTCCCGCCCAGGGCCATCTGCCGAAGCCATAGCCCCGCGGGGAAGGCGAAGAGCCAGGTGAGGAGGAGGTTTTTCCAGGTGGGGCGGCGGTAGGTGCCGAGGAAGGGGCTCAGGAGGAGCCAGACGAAGAGGACGGGGAGTACGTTCCGGGCGAGCCCCGCAAGGCTCAGGGGCTGGCCGTGGGAAAGGAGCCCCGCCCCGGCGAAGAGGAGGAGGGCGAGGAGGTCCGGGAGGAAAAGCCTCATCTTTGGGTTGCCTCCAGGAAGACCCGGTCCGCCCGGTAGGAGCTCCGCACCAAGGGCCCGGCGAAGACCTCCCTAAAGCCCAGCTCGTACCCCCAGGCCGCGTACTTCTGGAAGTCCTCCGGGGGAACGTAGCGGGCCACGGGGAGGTGGGCGGGGGTGGGCCTCAGGTACTGGCCCAGGGTGAGGATGTCCACCCCGGCCTCCCGCAGGTCCCGCATGGCCTCGAGGATCTCCTCCTCCGCCTCCCCCAGGCCCAGCATGAGGCTGCTCTTGGTGAGGATATCCGGCCGCACCCTCTTGGCGTGGGCGAGGACCCTCAGGGTCTGCTCGTACCCCGCCCGGGGGTCGCGGACCTTGGGGGTGAGGCGGCGCACCGTCTCCAGGTTCTGGGCGTAGACCTCGGGGTTCGCGGCGAGGACCGTCTCCACCGCCTTAAGGTCCCCCTGGAAGTCGGGGGTCAGGGCCTCCACCAAGACCCCGGGGGCCTTCTCCTTGATGGCCCGGATGGTGGCGGCGAAGTGGGAGGCGCCGCCATCCTCTAGGTCATCCCGGTCCACGCTGGTCAAGACCACGTACCGCACCCCCATGCGGGCGATGGCCTCGGCCACCCGCCTGGGCTCCTCCGGGTCCACGAGGCCCTGGGGGTTTCCGGTGTGGACGGCGCAGAACTTGCAGGCCCGGGTGCAGATGTCCCCCAGGAGCATCACCGTGAGGGTGCCGTGGGTCCAGCACTCCCCGATGTTGGGGCAAAGGGCCTCCTGGCAGACGGTGTGGAGCCTAAGCTCCTGCACCATCCCCTTCAGGGCCTGGTATCTGGGGCCGTTGGGCAAAGGGGCCTTGATCCAGGCGGGCTTGTTCCGGTCCACGGGCTCGGGCCGGGCCTGGGCCAGGCCCCGCTTCACCACCTTGAGCTCAATGACCTCCCCCGTGGGGGAGAGGAGCTCCACCGTCTCAAACTTGGGCTTCATGGGCACTCCCCTCTACGGGCCTAAGGCCGAAGACCTCGGCGAAGGCCCGCACCACCCGGTCCTTGACCTCCTCCATGGGGACCTTCCGGCCAAGAAGCTTCTCCAAGGAGGTAACCCCCTTCCCCTTGAGGCCGCAGGGGACGATGACGGAGAAGTCGTTGAGGTCGGTGTTCACGTTCAGGGCGAAGCCGTGGAAGCTCACCCCCTCCTTCACCGCCACGCCGATGGCGCAGAGCTTGTCCTCCCCCACCCAGACCCCGGCGTAGCCCGGGGTGGGGTAGGCGGAAATCCCGTAACCCGCCGCCACCCGGACGATGGCCTCCTCAATCTGCCTCAGGAAGCGGCGCACCTCCCGCCCCACGGGGAAGATGGGGTAGCCCACGAGCTGCCCAGGGCCGTGGTAGGTCACGTCCCCGCCCCGCTCCACCCAGTAGAGCTCAAAGCCCTGCTCCCGGTACCAGCTCTCGGGGAAGAGCAGGTTCTCCCCCGTGGCCTTGCGGCCCAGGGTGATGACCCTGGGGTGCTCCAGGAGGAGGAGGGTAGGAGGGCGGCTTCCCGCCACCACCTCCCGGTGCACCCGCTTCTGGTAGGCCCAGGCTTCCCCGTAGGGAAGAAGACCGAGGTCCTCCACCAGGAACTCCACGCCCTAAGCATACAAGACCCCGTCCGAAGACAGGGTAAGCCCGGGAAGCCTTTTTCCTAGACCCCGAGGAAACGGGCGATGAGCCGGTCCCGCAAGGGGGCGGGAAGAAGCCTGAGGAGGAGGGTCTCCCGGGCCCTGGCGGGATGGGCCACCAGGTAGCGGGCCTTTGGCCTAGGCTCGGTGAGGGCCCGGTAGACCGCCTCCGCCACCCGCTTTGGGGGAAGGCCCCTCTTGGCGCTCCTCTCCGCCAAGCGCCGGGCCACCTCCAGGTAGCGGCCGTAGACCCCCTCGGTCCCGGGGGGCGGGGGTTCCAGGTAGCCCTCGGCCCGCCGCAAGGAGCGCTCCCAGATGGGGGTGGCCACGGAGCCGGGCTCTACCAGGGCCACCCTGACCCCGAAGGGAAGGAGCTCCACCCGGAGGGCGTCCGCCAGGGCCTCGAGGGCGAACTTGCTCGCGGCGTAGGGCCCCATAAGGGGAAGGGCGAGGAGGCCGGAGACCGAGCCCATGAGGACCACCCGCCCCCGGGAGGCCCTAAGGAGGGGGAGGAAGGCCTTCACCGCGGCGAAGGTGCCCAGGACGTTCACCTCCAGGGCCTCCCGGAAGGCCGGGACCGGCACGAGCTCCAAGGGCCCCGCCACGGCGATGCCGGCGTTGGCCACCAGGCCAAAAAGGCCCTCCCCCTCCAGGCGCTCCCGGGCCCGGAGGAGGCCCTCCTCCCGGGTCACGTCCAGAAGAAGGGGCGCCACCCCCTCTCGGGCCAGGCGCGCCGCGTCCTCCTCCCGGCGCACGCCCCCGTAGACCCGGTACCCCTTAGCCGCGAGGAGCTGGGCCGTGGCCAGGCCGATGCCGCTCCCCGCCCCCGTGACCAGGACCGCCCTTCCCATTGGGGCCCAGTTTACCCCCTGGGGTGCTCCCAGCTTGAACGGAAACCTCGCCGCCCTAAAGCCCCTTTCCCAGGCCGGCCCTACGTTTTATGAGAGGGAAGGAAAACGCCCCGCCCGAGGAGGGCGGGGAGCGGCCTGCCGGGTCCCTTCCTACTGGGCCACCACGCTCACCTTGAGCTGGATGGGCACCTCGGGGTGGGGCTTGTAGGGCACCACGTACTCCCCAAGCTCCTTGATGGGCTTGGCCAGCTGGAGGCGCTTGGGGTCAAGGGTGATGCCGTGCTGGCGGGAAAGCGCCTCGGCGATGTCCTTGGCGGTGACGGAGCCGTAGATCTTGTTCTCCCCCGCCCGCACCGGGATGGTGAGGGTGAGGTTCTCCAGGATCTCCTTGAGGCGCTCGGCCTCGGCCTTCCTTTCCGCCAGGCGCTTGGCCTGGGCGCGGATCCGGGCCTCCATGGCCCGCATGTTGCTCTCGGTGGCCAAGACCGCGAGGCCCCGGGGCAGAAGGTAGTTCCTGGCGTAGCCCGGCTTCACGTCCACCACCTGGCCCACGTCGCCCAGGTTCTCCAGGGGTTCTAGCAGGATGACCTTCACCGTTCACCCCCTACTTGCGCACCAGCTTCTCCGTGAAGGGCAGAAGCCCCAGGATCCTGGCCCGCTTGATGGTCTTGGCCAGGATGCGCTGCTCCTTGGCGGAAAGCCCCGTGCGGCGGCGGGGAAGGATCTTCCCCGTCTCCGACAGGAACCGCTTGAGCACCTCCACGTTCCGGTAGTCCCTCAGGTCAAACTCCCCCAGGGTGGCCTTCACCTTGGCCCTCCTGGAGGGGCGCTTCTGCGCCTCCTTCTTGGGTTTGGCCTCTTTCGCGCTCAAAACGGCAAATCCTCCTCCGGCGGGAAGTCCTCCAGTCCTTCTTCTATGTCCACCCCACCCGTCTGGACAGGTTGGGGCCTGCTTCCGCCGGCTTGGGCAGGCCCACGGGTGGGTCGCTCCAGCCTGAGGGCTTCCACGCGGGTCTGGAAGCGCCTTTCCCCGCTGGAGCTCGTCCAGGAGTCGCTCACCAAACGGCCGATGACCAAAAGCCCGTCGCCCTTCCTGAGCTCCCCGGCCCACTCGGCAAGGTCCCTCCAGGCCTGAACCTCTACGAAGTGGGTCTTCTCCTCCCCCGTGCGGGAGCGGCGCTCCTTCACCGCGAGGCCGAGCCGCACCACCGCCGTCCCCTGAGGGGTGTAGCGGAGGTCGGGGTCGCGGGTGAGCTTGCCCATGAGGAGGACCTGGTTCAGGGCCCGGCGAAGCCTGGGCTGGCCCTTGGCGTCTTCCAGGGTCTCCCGCCCCCGGGCCTCCAAGGGGTCAATGAACTCCCCCCGCACCTGGAGCTCGCTCCGCTTCTCCCCGTCCTTCTCCCACTGGCGGTACTCCAGCCGCCCCTCCACGAAGAGGGGCTGGCCCTTCTCCAGGACATCCCCCCACATCTCCGCCTGGCGGCCCAGGAGGCGCACCCGGTGGTACCAGGGCACCTCCTTCTCCTGGCCAGACTCGTCGGTGAGGAGATCCTGGCCCGCGAGGCTAAGGTCCAATACGGCCAGTCCCCCCTGGGTGTAGCGCATGTCCGGGCGGGCGGTGAGGGTGCCGATGAGGAATACTTGGTTCAGGCCTCTTGCCATGAGGACAGTCTACGCCTTGGAGAGGAAGGGCTCGGCGGCCTTGACCACCATCACCCGGCGCACGTTGTCGCGGATGCGAAGCTCCCGGGCCAGGTCGTTCACCCGGTCCTCGGGCATCTCCACCTGGTAGAAGAGGAAGTAGCCTTGGGCGTCCTTGGCGATGGGGTAGGCCAGGCGGCGCATCCCCCACTCCTCCACCTTCCCCACCCTGGCCCCGTGGGCCTCGAGGGCCTTGGCGATGATCTCCTTCTCCAAGGCGAGCTGGGTCTGGTCCAGGTTGGGGTTCAGGACGATGTTCACCTCGTACTTGCGCATCTCCACCTCCCTTCCGGGCCCGGCAGGCCGCACGAGGGAAGATTATACCCCCTTTCCTGGCCAAAGAAAAGACCCGAGGGGCCCCTAGGGGCCCCCGCCTGGCTCCGCGGGCAGGACTCGAACCTGCGACCAACCGGTTAACAGCCGGCCGCTCTACCTGCTGAGCTACCGCGGACCGACCGCAGAGAGCACTATACCAGAGGGCCCAGAAGGCGTCAAGAAACCCCGGGCTTGCCTAGCAAATCGCCTTGTACCCCGGAGGGGGCGGGAGAAGGGAGAGAAGAACCCTAAGGCCATAGGCGATGAGCTCCAAAAGCGCCCGCGCCATGGCCGTCCAAGGCTTCCGCTCCCAAAGGTATCCCCCACCCAGCCGCGCCTTCATCCCCCCAAACCCCGCGTCCGCCAAAAGCC
>NZ_JBWGQW010000024.1:0-25088 GCF_056332225.1 Thermus sp.
GGCCAGTTGGGGGCCCCCTCGTACATCACCGTGGTGGCCCCGTTCAGAAGAGGCCCGTAGACCACGTAGGAGTGCCCGGTGATCCAGCCCACGTCGGCGGTGGACCAGTAGACGTCCTCGTCCTTGAGGTCAAAGACCAGCTTGGTGGTGTAGTAGACGTAGGTCATGTACCCGCCCGTGGTGTGCAGGACCCCCTTGGGCTTCCCCGTGGAGCCCGAGGTATAGAGGATGAAGAGGGGGTCCTCCGCCTCCATGGGCTCGGCCTCGCACCGGTCGGGGGCGGCCTCCATGAGCTCGTGCCACCAGTGGTCCCGGCCCGGGGTCCAGGGGACCTCCTCCCCGGTGCGGCGCACCACCACCACGTGCTCCACGCTGGGGGCGTCCTTTAGGGCCTCGTCGGCGTTCTGCTTGAGGGGAACGATCCCGCCCCGGCGGAAGCCCCCGTCGGCGGTGATGAGGACCTTGGCCTCGGCGTCCTTGATCCGGTCCGCCAGCGCCCCGGCGGAGAAGCCGCCGAAGACCACGGAGTGGACGGCCCCGATCCGGGCGCAGGCCAGCATGGCGATGGCCGCCTCGGGGACCATGGGGAGGTAGATGGTGACCCTGTCGCCCTTCTTCACCCCCAGGCGCTTGAGGACGTTGGCGAACTTCTGCACCTCGCGCCAGAGGTCATGGTAGGTAAGGACCCTTTCTTCCCCCGGCTCCCCCTCCCAGATGAGGGCCGCCTTGTTGCGCCGCCAGGTCTTCACGTGGCGGTCCAGGGCGTTAAAGGCCAGGTTGGTCTTCCCCCCCACGAACCACTTGGGGTGGGGGAGGCCCCCCTCCAGGACCTTCTGCCAGGGTTCAAACCAGTGGAGCTCCGAGGCCACCCGTCCCCAGAAGCCCTCGGGGTCCTGAAGGCTTTCCCGGTAAAGCCGCTCGTACTCCTCCTCGCTCCCGATGTGGGCCTGCTTGCGGAAGGCCTCGCTGGGGTAGAACACCCGCTCTTCCTTAAGAACGCCCTCAATCCGGTCCATACCCCCTCCTTTGCCCCTGAGGATAGAGGGGACCTCCCCCGGGGTCAAGAAACGGGGGGTTTTTCACCATGTGCCAAACCCCCCGTTTCTTGACAGGGGAGGCGGCCCTCGCAGAAGATGGCCCTAAATGGCCAGGAAGCGGAGCCTTTCCACGGTCCAGGCCGCTTTGCGCATCCTCGCCTACTTGGCCGAGCACCCCGAGGGGGTGGAGGTCAAGGAGGTGGCCCGCCTCCTGGGGAAAAGCCTCTCCACCGCCTACGCTCTCCTCAACAGCCTCGCCCAGGAGGGCTTCGCCGTGAAGACGGAGCGGGGCTACCGCCTGGGCAAGGCCCAGCCCGTCCTGGCCCAAGCCCCCCCGCTGGAGGAGGCCCTGGAGGAGCTCTACCTGCGCACCCGGGAGCGGTGCTACCTGGCCCTCCCCACCCCAGAAGGGGTGCGGCTCAAGACCCGGGGGCGGCAGGGCCAGCCCCACCCCCTGGGGGAGGTCCTGCCGGAGGAGGCCCACGCCCTGGCCCTGGGCAAGGTCTTTCTCGCCTACGGGGCTTTGCCCCTTCCCCCCTTGCGCCCCCGCACCCCCTACACCCTCACCGATCCCCTGGCCCTGGAGGAAGAGCTTAAGCGGGTGCGGGAGTCGGGCCTGGCGGTGGAGATGGAGGAGTACGCCCCGGGGCTTTCCGCCCTGGCCGCCCCCCTCTTCGGCCCCAAGGGGGAACTCCTTGGGGCCTTGGGGGTAGTGGTGCCCGCGCGGCGCTTCCCCTTCGCCTTCAGCCGGCTGGCCCGGGCCCTCTCGGAGGTGGCCCAGGTCTCCCCCCACCTGCCGCCCCCGGAGCCTCCCTCCCTGCCGCCCCCGGTGGAGATCCCCGCCCCTCAGGAGGCGGTGGAACCCCCTCCGGACCTGAAGGCCCAGGCCAATCTAAAATGTTTTCAGGAAGCTTACCGGCAAAGCCTCGAGGACCCCGAAGGCTTCTTTGGGGAGTGGGCCCGCACCTTCGCCTGGGAGAGGCCCTGGGACCGGGCCTACGACCCCGAGGGGCGCGCCTGGTTCGTGGGCGGGCTCACCAACGCCGCCCTGAACGCCCTGGACCGCCACCTGCCGGAAAGGGCCCAGCAGGTGGCCCTCCTCACCCTGGACGGGGAGGGGAACCTCTCCAAGTGGACCTACCGGGAGCTTTGGGACCTCTCCGCCCGTTTGGCCGGGGTCCTGAAGGGCCTGGGGGTGAGGAAGGGGGACCGGGTGGCCCTGTACCTGCCCACCGGCCTCGAGGCCGCCCTGAGCCTCCTCGCCCTGGCCCGCCTGGGGGCGGTGCACGTGGCCCTGCCCGTGGGCCTGGGCCCCGAGGCCCTGAGGGCGCGCCTTGTCGCCAGCCAAGCCCGCCTCCTAATCGCCGCCGACGGCTACTTCCGCCGGGGGCAGCTCGTCCCCTTACGCCCGGTGGTGGAGGCGGCCCTCTTTGGGCTGGACCTGCCCGTCCTCTGGCACCCCCGGGGCACCACGGAGTTCCTGGAACGGGCCACGGAGGGCCAGCTCGAGGAGTCCTGGCCCGTCCCCGCGAACCACCCCCTCTTCCTCCTCCACACCTCGGGCTCCACCGGCACCCCCAAGGGGGTCCTCCACGGCCACGGGGGGTACATGGTGGGGGTGGCCTGGGCCCTGCGCCACCTCTTTGACCTGAAGCCCGGGGAAGTCTTCCACACCACCGCCGACCTCTTCTGGGTGGTGGGGCACTCCTTCGGCCTCTACGCCCCCCTCTTTCTCGGGGGCACGAGCCTCCTCCTGGAAGACCGCCCCGACCACCCGAGCCCCGCCGCCTTCTACGAGCGCCTAAAGCGCCTCGGGGTGAACCTCCTCCTCACCTCCCCCACCTTCCTCCGCACCCTCCGCCGCCACGGGGAAGCCAGGCCCACGGGGCTTCGCCTGGTGGGAAGCGTGGGGGAAGCCCTGGCCCCCGAGGTGTGGCGCTGGACCCGGGAGCATCTGGCCTGGCCCCTGGACAACTGGTGGCAAACGGAGCTCGGGGCTCCGGCCCTGGCCACCCCCCTCTCCCTTCCGGCCAAGCCGGGGTACGTGGGGGTGCCCTTGCCCGGGGTGGAGGCCCGGGTGGTGGACGGGGAAGGCCGGATCCTGCCCCCGGGGGAGAAGGGGCACCTGGTCCTCCTGCGCGCGGGACCGGCGCAGATGGTGGGCCTCTTGGGCGGGGAAAGCCCCTGGAAAGGGGGGCTCTACTGGACGGGGGACCTGGCCGCCGTGGACGAGGAGGGGTATTTCCACATCCTGGGCCGCAGCGACGAGGTCATCAAGGTGGGGGAGGCCAGGCTCGGCACCGCCGAGGTGGAGGCCGCCCTCCTCACCCACCCCCAGGTGGCGGAGGCCGCGGCCATCGGGGTGCCGGGGGAGGAAGGGGAGGAGATCGCCGTCTTCGTGGTGCCTAGAAAGGAGGTTCCCGAGGAGCTCAAACCCCTCCTGGCAGAGAAGCTCAAGGCCCACCTCCTCCGCCACCTGGGGCCTCTGCCGCCGCCCAAGGTCTTCTTCGCCGAAAGCCTCCCCCGCACCCGGAGCGGCAAGATCCTGAGGCGGCTTCTTAAAGCCCAGCTTTTAGGCGTGGACCCGGGGGACACCTCGGGATTGGAGGAAGAGTATGGCGGTAGAAAAGCTCTTTAAAGCTGAGGAACGGCTTTGGGCTCCCGAGGCCCTGCGCCAAGGGGCCAACCTCCAGGACTTCGCCTCCGAGTACCGGAGAAGCCTCGAGGACCCCGAGGGGTTCTGGGGAACCTGGGCGAGGCGCTTCCACTGGGAAAAGCCCTTTGAGAAGGTCCTGGAGTGGAACCTCCCCGAGCACCGCTGGTTCCTGGGCGGCACCACCAACGCCGTCTACAACGCCCTGGAACGGAACGTGGAGCGGGGCCTCCGCAACAAGGTGGCCCTCCTCTACCTCTCCGAGGACGGACGGGAGGAAAAGCTCACCTACGGGGAACTCCTGGACCGGGTGCGCCGCCTGGCCACGGGGCTTAGGCGCCTTGGGGTGGAAAAGGGGGACCGGGTGGTGGTCTACATGCCCCTCACCCCCGAAGGGGTCCTCGCCATGCTCGCCACCGCCTACCTCGGCGCCATCCACAGCGTGGTCTACGCCGGGCTTGGGGTAGCGGCCCTCAGGGAGCGCATCCTGGACGGGGGGGCCAAGCTCCTCATCGCCGGGGACGTGGGCTACCGCCGGGGCAAGGGGGTGGACCTAAGGAGCATCGCCGAGGAGGCCATCCGGGACCTGCCCCTAAAGGTGGTCTGGTTCCAGCGGGCCTACAAGGCGGAGCTTCCCGAAGGGCACTACGATTTCCACGAGCTCCTCTGGGAAAGCCCTCCCGAGGCCCGGGCGGAGATGGTGGAGGCCGAGCACCCCCTCTTCATCCTCTACACCTCGGGCTCCACGGGGAAGCCCAAGGGCGTGGTCCACGTCCACGGGGGGTACATGGTGGGCACCACCTACCACCTCCGCGCCTTTTTTGACGTAAAGGACGACGACGTCTTCTGGGCCACCAGCGACATCGGCTGGATCGTGGGCCACTCCTACATCGTCTACGCACCCCTTCTGGAAGGGATCACCTCCGTCCTCCGGGAAGGGGCCCCCGACCACCCCGACCCCGGGGCCTTCTGGCGGGCGGTGGAGCGGTACCGGGTGAACGTGATGTTCACCGCCCCCACGGCGGTGCGCATGTTCATGCGGTTCGGCCCCGAGTGGCCAAAGAAGTACGATCTCTCCTCCTTGCGCCTTCTCGCCGTGGCCGGGGAACCCCTAAACCCCGAGGCGTTGAAGTGGGCCTACGAGCACCTGGTGGACGGGGGTAAGCGGGGATTCGTGGCGGACAACTGGTGGCAGACGGAGCTCGGCGGCCCCACCCTGGGAACCCCCCTCGTCCTCCCCGCCAAGCCCGGCTTCGCCGGGGTAGCCCTCCCCGGGGTGGAGGCGGAGGTGGTGGACGAGGAGGGAAGGCCCCTTCCCCCGGGGCAGGGCGGTCTCCTCGTCCTCAAGCGCCCCTTCCCCCACATGATGCGCACCGTCTGGGGGAACCACGAGCGCTACCTCCGGTACTGGCAGGAGGTCCCGGGGGGGGTCTACGCCAGCGGGGACGTGGCGAGCAAGGACGAGGAGGGCTACTTCAGCGTCTTGGGCCGGGCGGATGACGTCTTAAACGTGGCCGGGCACCGCATCGGCACCGCCGACGTGGAAAGCGCCCTGGTCTCCCACCCCGCCGTGGCCGAGGCCGCGGTCATCGGCGTCCCCGACCCCCTAAAGGGAGAGGCCATCCAGGCCTTCGTGGTCCTGAGGCTCGGGCAGACGCCCTCGGAGGAGCTGAAGGAGAGCCTGATCCAGCACGTCCGGCGCGAGCTCGGGCCCATCGCCACGCCGAGGGAGGTGGTCTTCCTGGACAAACTCCCCAAGACCCGCTCGGGGAAGATCCTGAGGCGCCTTCTCAAGGCCCAGGCCCTGGGCAAAGACCCCGGGGACCTCTCCACCCTGGAGGAGTAGACCGCCTCCCAGCGCCCCCACCCTGGCCAGGGTGGGGGTTGGGTGTGGCGGCCCAGGGCCTTTAGGGAAAACCCCTCCTTTTGCGTATGCCCGCAAAGCCAAGGTTTCTTGACAGGTTCCTCATCCCTCCCTAAGATAACCGCCAACCGCGAGGGAAGGCGTCCTTGGGGAACGCTCCAGGCGTTTCCCACGCGGGGGAGGGAGCTATGGAGAAGCTGGAGGCATACTGGAAGGCCAACACGTCCCTCATTCGCAACCTTCTCATCGTATGGGCCTTGGTTTCCTACGTCTTTGGCATCCTCCTGGTGGAGCCCCTGAACGGCATCCGCCTGGGGGGGCTTCCCTTGGGCTTTTGGTTCGCCCAACAGGGCAGCATTTACGTTTTCGTGGTCCTCATCTTCTACTACGCTTGGAAGATGGACCAGCTGGACCGGCAGTACGACGTGCACGAATAGGAGGCAACCATGAGCGTTGAAGCTTGGACTTATCTCCTTGTGGGCCTCACCTTCGCCCTTTACATCTACATCGGGTACGCCTCGAGGGTACGGGAGACCGCCGGGTTCTACGTGGCGGGCCGAGGGGTGCCCGCCATCGCCAACGGGGCGGCCACCGCCGCCGACTGGATGTCCGCCGCCAGCTTCATCTCCATGGCGGGCCTCATCTCCTCCATGGGGTACGACGGGGCGGTCTACCTCATGGGCTGGACGGGGGGGTACGTGCTTTTGGCCCTCCTCCTCGCCCCCTACCTCAGGAAGTACGGCAAGTACACCGTGCCTGACTTCATCGGGGACCGCTACTACTCCAACACCGCCCGGGCGGTGGCCGCCATCGCCACCATCTTCATCTCCCTCACCTATGTGGCGGGGCAGATGCGGGGCGTGGGCATCGTCTTCAGCCGCTTCCTGCAGGTGGACATCGCCACCGGGGTCATCATCGGGGTGGCGGTGGTGGCCTTCTTCGCCGTGCTGGGGGGCATGAAGGGCATCACCTGGACCCAGGTGGCCCAGTACACGGTGCTCATCATCGCCTACCTGATCCCGGCCATCGCCATCGCCAACGTCCTCACGGGCAACCCCATCCCCCAGCTGGCCTTCACCTTTAGCGACCTGGTCCAGCGTCTGAACCAGATCCAGGTGGACCTGGGCTTCACCGAGTACACCAAGCCCTTCCAGGGCAAGCCCATGATCGATATCCTGGCCATCACCCTGGCCCTGATGGTGGGCACCGCCGGCCTCCCCCACGTGATCATCCGCTTTTACACCGTACCCGACGTGCGCTCAGCCCGCTACTCGGCGGGGTGGGCCCTCCTCTTCATCGCCCTTCTCTACACCACCGCCCCGGCCCTGGCGGCCTTCGCCCGCTACAACCTGATCTCCACCCTGAACGGGAAGACCCTGGAAGAGGTGCGCCAGATCGACTGGGTAGCCAAGTGGGAGAGGACCAAGCTCCTGGCCTTCGTGGACAAGGACGGGGACGGGAAGGTGACCTTCGCCCCGGGGCGGGCCTTCGCCCTGAAGGGGGGTCGGCCCGACTTCAACACCCCGGACGAGAAGAGCAAGAACGAGATCCACATTGACAACGACATTATCGTCCTCTCCACTCCGGAGGTGGCCCGCCTGGCCCCTTGGGTGATCGCCCTGGTGGCGGCGGGCGGTCTGGCGGCGGCTCTCTCCACGGCGGCCGGCCTGCTCCTGGCCATGTCCAGCGCCATCTCCCACGACATCTACTACCGCATCTTCCGGCCCAACGCCACCGAGGCCCAGCGCCTCCTGGCGGGCCGCATCGTCATCCTTCTGGCGGTGATCCTGGCGGGCTACTTCGGCATCAACCCGCCGGGCTTCGTGGCCCAGGTGGTGGCCTTCGCCTTTGGCCTGGCGGCCTCCAGCCTCTTTCCCGCCATCCTGCTAGGCATCTTCGACAAGCGCATGAACCGCGAGGGGGCCATCGCCGGCATCCTGGTGGGGCTCATCTTCACCGCCACCATGATCGGGATGATGCGCGCCCCCCAGATCTTCGGGGCTCCTGCCCCGGTGATCCCCAACCTCTTCGGCATCAGCGCCGAGGGCGTGGGGGTCATCGGCATGCTCCTCAACTTCCTGGTGGCCTACCTGGTCTCCCGGGCCACGCCTCCGCCTCCGGGGCACATCCAGCACCTGGTGGAGGATATCCGTATCCCCAAGGGGGCAGGCAGGGCGGCGGAGCACTAATACCACCCCATGCTGGCTTGCGCCAGCATGGGGTAATACCCCACTGCGGCTTTGGCCGCGGTGGGGGTTTGGTTCAGCCCTGGTGCGGGCATTCCGCGTTGCGAAACCAACGTGGGGGCACCTATACTGAGGACAGCCCATGGCCCATCTCTACCTTAGGTTTTATCTGGGAAGCCTCCTTCTCCTCTTCGGCTTCTACCTGAGCGGCCACTACCTCCTGGGCCTTCCCTTTCCCACCCCTAGGACCCTCTTCCACATCGCCCTGGGAGGCGGTCTGGGGGTGGGGCTTGGGGTGCTTTACCACCGCCTCTGGCCCCTTCCGCCCCTGGGGCTTGGCCGGGTGGTGCGGCTTTTCGTCCTTCTGCCCCCGGCTTTTATGCTGGGGATCGGCCTCATGCTTTTCCTCCAAGCCCAGGTAGCCCTCCACTTCATCGTTCCTCTCCTGGCCTGGCTCACCCCCGCCTATGGACCCCAGGACGGTACCGCCCCTGAGCGCCCTTCCTGAAGAGGAACGGGAGGCCCTCTTGCGGGAAGCCCGGGAGGAGGCTCACCCCGCGGGCGCCCACCTCCTGGAGCAAGGCGGGGCCGTGGCTTCGGCCCTCTACCTGGTGCTGGAGGGGCAGGTGGCCCTTCTGGACGGGGAAGAGGAGGTGGGGACCCTCGAGGCCGGGGAGTTTTTCGGCTTCCCCTCCCTCCTTTCCGGGGAACCCCCCGCTTTCAGCGTGGTGGCCAAGACCCCGGTGCGGCTTTTGGCCTTCCCCGAGAGGGCCTTCCGGAAGCTCCTCCTCTTTCCTGAGGCCGCCCGCTTCTTCGGCCAGGGCCTGGCGGACCGGGTGCGGCTCCGGGCGGCCACCGACCTTTCCCTCTTCAGCCCGGTGGGCAGGCTCATAAGGCGCCCGCCCGTCTTCATCAAGCCCTCGGCCAGCGTCCAGGAGGCGGCCTTAAGGATGCGGGAAGAAGGGGTTTCCAGCCTCCTGGTGGAGGGAAGCCCCTTGGGCATCCTCACCGACCGGGACCTAAGGAACCGGGTCCTGGCCGAGGGCCTTCCCCCCACCACCCCCGTGGCCCAGGTGAGGACCGCCCCCCTCTTCGCCCTCCCCGCCGACACCCCCATCTACGAGGCGGTGGCGGCCATGGTGGAGCGGGGGGTCCACCACCTGCCCCTCTTGGAGGGGGAGAGGGTGGTGGGGGTGGTCACCCACACCGACCTGGTCCTCCACCAGGCCCAAAACCCCCTCCTGCTCCTTAGGCGCATAGAACGCCTGGAGCTGGAGCGCTACGCCGAGGAGGTGGCCCGGCTGGTGGAGGGGCTCTTCGGGCGGGGCCTCGAGGGGGTGGAGATCGGCCGGGTGGTGGCCTCCTTGAACGATGCCCTCATCCGCCGACTGGTGGGGGAAGCCGAGGCCGCCCTGGGACCTCCCCCTGTGGCCTACCGCTTCATGGTCTTTGGCTCGGAAGGCCGCCGGGAGCAGGCCCTCCTCACCGACCAGGACAACGCCTTGGTCCTGGGGGAAGACGGACACGAGGCCTACTTCCAGGCCCTGGCGGAGCGGGTGGTGGGGGGGCTTCTTAGAGCGGGCATCCCCGAGTGCAAGGGAGGGTACATGGCCACCCGCTGGCGCCTTCCCCTTCCCGCGTGGCTGGAAACCTTCCGCAGGTGGATGCAGGCCCCCGAGCCCCAGGCCCTCCTGGAGACCCAGATCTTCTTTGACT
Organism: Thermus sp.; assembly: GCF_056332225.1. Classification (NCBI taxonomy): domain Bacteria; kingdom Thermotogati; phylum Deinococcota; class Deinococci; order Thermales; family Thermaceae; genus Thermus; species Thermus sp. The sequence continues at coordinate 9,457 of NZ_JBWGQW010000024.1, forward strand.
TCCGCGGGGTGGCGGGGGAGCTTTCCCTAAAGCCCCTGGAGGAGGCGGTCCTGGAGGGCGGCCAGAGAGGGGTCTTCCTCTACCACCTGGCCCAGGCGGCCCTGGCCTTCCGCCCGCCCTTGGGCCTCTTCGGCCGGGTGCGCACAGAGGAGGGCTTTGTGGACCTCAAGCGCTCGGCCCTGGCCCCCATCGTCTCCTTGGCCCGGCTCTACGCCCTCCTGGCGGGAAGCCCCGCCCGCGGCACCTTAGAAAGGCTCAAGGCGGCGGAAGGAACCACCCTAAGCCCGGAGGGGGCCGAGCGCTTGGCCGAGGCCTTCCGCTTCTTCTTTCACCTCCGGCTCAAGCACCAGCTCCTCGCCTGGCAGAAGGGGGAGGCCATCGGCAACCGGGTGCTTTGGGCCGCCTTGAGCCCAGGGGAGAAACGGCAGGCCCTGGAGGGCTTCCGGGCCATCCAGGAGATCCAGGAAAGCACCGCGATGCGCTTCCAGCTGCGATGAGGGAAAAGGCCGTAGCCCTCTTCCTCTTGGCCCTTCTCCTCTTCCTCCTGCCTCTGGAACTCCTCTTCCCGAGGCCCCAAGGCCCCTTTGGGCTTCCACCCCTTTACCTCTACCTCTTCGGGGCCTGGGGCCTGGTGATCCTTTTGGCCCACCGCTTCCTGGCGAGCCTCCTCCTGAACCTGGGCCTGACCCGAGGGGTCTCCCTCCTCACCCGGGGGGCGGCCCCCAGGGAGAGGCGCACGGGGGAGGTGGAGGAGCTTTCCGCCCTCCTCCGGCGGGTGCTGGGCCTCGAGGCGGAGGAGGCCTTCCGCAAGGAGGCCCAAGGCCTCTCCGGACCGGAGGCGGCGGCCCGGGCCGAGGCCCTCCTGGCGGGGGCGGTGGGGCCGGCCACGGCCCGGCTCCTCCTCTCCGTCACCCGGGAGGCTCCCCCGGAAGCCCTATTGGAGGCGGCCCGGGAGTCCAGGGAGGTGCGGGCCTACGCCAAGGCCCTGGAGGAGGCCCGGAGGGAGCTTTCCGAGGCCTACGAGCGGCTCAAGGCCCTGGACCAGGCCAAGGACGAGCTCCTTTGGGCCGTGGCCCACGAGTTCAAGACCCCCCTCACCTCGGTGCGGGCCCTGGCGGAGATCCTAAGGGCCCATCCTGACCTCCCCGAGGAGGAGCGCCGCCGCTTCACCGAGCTTCTTTCCAAGGAAGCCCTCCGCCTTTCCCGCCTGGTGGAGGAAGTCCTGGCCTACACCCGCCTGCAAGGGGGCCTCCCCCTCCGCCTGGAGCCCACGGACCTGAAGGCCCTGGCCGGGGAAGCCCTGGCCCTGGCCGAGCCCCTGGCTCGGGAAAAGGGAGTTAGAATAGAGGCCCACCTGGAGGAGGTCCACGCCCTCACCGACCGGGACCGGGTGCTTCAGGTCCTCCTGAACCTCCTCCACAACGCCCTGCGCCACGCCCGAAGCCTCGTGCGCCTGGAGCTTGGCCAAAGGGACGGGGAGGTCCTCTTCCGGGTGCAAGACGACGGCCCCGGGGTGCCCGAGGCCCTGCGGCCCCGGATCTTTGAACCCTTCCAGAGCTTCGCCGGGGGGACGGGGCTTGGGCTTTTCCTGGCCCGGAGGCTGGTGGAAGCCCTGAGGGGGCGGATCTGGCTGGAGGAAGGGGAGGGGGCCCGTTTCGCCTTCGCCTTACCCCTGGAGGTGAACCATGCGGATCCTGGTGGTGGACGACGAGGAAAGCATCCTGATACCCCTGGAGTTTCTCCTGAAGAAGGCGGGGCATGAGGTGGCCCTGGCCCGCACCGGGGAGGAAGCCCTGGCCCACCTGGAAGCCCTCCCTCCCGACCTCGTGGTCCTGGACCTCATGCTCCCCGGGCTGGACGGCTTTGACGTCCTGGAGCGCATCCAAGGCCTTGCCCAAAGGCCCAAGGTCCTCGTCCTCACCGCCCGGAACAGGGAGGCCGACCAGGCCAAGGCCAAGGCCCTGGGGGCCGAGGCCTTCATGGCCAAGCCCTTTGGCATCCAGGAACTCCTGGACAAGGTGGCGGAGCTTCTGGGATGAAAGAGGTCCTCCGTTTCCTCGGAGCCCTGCTCCTGGGGCTCGTGCTCCTGGGAGGCGCCGTAGGGCTGGGCCTCTTCCTCCTCCTCCAGGGGGAAGAGGCCCTGGTCCAGGAGCTTGCCCGCCTGGCCCGGGAAAAGCTTCCCCTTCTCCTCTTCGCCTTGCTCCTCTTCCTCCTGGCCCTGGCCGCCCTGCTCCACCCCCTCTTCCTGGGCTACCTGGCGGCCGCCCGGGCCCTGGGGCAGGAGGCCCAGGCCCTCTTGGTCAACCCCGGCCACCGCCTTCCTTTGAGAGGCCCCCTGGAGCTTCAGGCCCTGGCCCACCTCATCCAGCGCCTGGCCGAGGAAAAGGCCGCCTTGGAGGAGGAGGTGGCCGCCCGGGTGGCCGAGGCCAAGGCCCTCCTGGAGCGGGAGCGAAGCGTGCTTTCCGCCCTCATCGGCCACCTGCCCCAAGGGGTGGTCCTGGCCAACCCCAAGGGCCAGGTCCTGCTCTACAACCCCTCGGCCCGGCGGCTTCTGGGGGAGGGCCTGGGGGTGGGGAAGAGCCTCTTCGCCCTCCTGGACCGGGAGCTTCTGGTCCACGCCCTGGGGCTTCCTGGGGAGCGCTTCCTCACCCAGACCCGGGGGAGGGCCCTGGCCCTCAGGGCCGTGCCCCTCCAGGGAGAGGAGGGTTTCCTGGTCATCCTGGAAGCGCCCGAAGAGGAAAAGGGGCTGGACGAGACCGTCCTCCACCGCCTGAAGGACAAGCTGGCCGGGCTCAAGGCCCTGGTGGAGCTCCTGGAGGCCGAGGTCCAGGAGGCCCGCCCCCTAGCCCAAGCCGCCCGGGAAGCGGCCTTGGAGTTGGCCCGGCTCCTCCAGGAACTCAAGCCCCCCTCGGAGGCGGCGGAGGTTCTGGCGGAGGACCTCCTCACCCTCCTCTCCCAGGCCCTGGAGCGGGAGGCGGGGGTCCACCCCGGCCTCGTCCTGGCGGAAGAGGCCAAGACCCTCCTGGTGCAGGTGGACACCTACGCCCTGGCCCGGGGCCTGGCCGCCACCCTGAAGGAAAACGAGGAGGTCTTCCTGAAGGGAGAGGGGGAAGGCGGCCTCCTCCACCTCACCCTCACCTTCCCCCACCCCGCTCCCCCGCCCCACCCCCTCCTCAAGGAGGCGGTGGAGAGGGCCGGGGGAAGCCTCTGGGCCGAGGGGAGCCGCCTCCACCTCCTCCTGCCCGCCCGGAAGGCCCCGAAGCTTTCCCTGCCCGAAGGCCCCCCGCCCCGGGCCGCGGTCTTTGACCTTGCCCTCCTCCAGGTCCCCGAGGCCCTCGAGGAAGCCCCCCTGGAGGGCCTCCTCTACACCGCCTTTGACCTGGAGACCACGGGGCTGGACCCCGCCAAAGACGCCATCGTGTCCATAGGAGCGGTCCACGTCCTAGGGACCAGGGTCCTCCGCCACGAGGTCCTCGAGGCCCTGGTGGACCCGGGCCGCCCCATTCCCAAGGCCTCCCAGGAGATCCACGGCCTTACCTGGGAAATGCTCCAGGGAAAGCCCCGGCTGGAGGAGGTCCTGCCCGCCTTCCGCGCCTTCATAGAGGACACCGTTCTCCTCGCCCACAACGGGGCCTTTGACATGGCCTTCCTGAAGCGGGCGGGGATAGACCACCCCCCCTTGGTGGACACCCTCCTCCTCGCCCACCTCCTCTTCCCCGACCTCAAGGACCACCGCCTGGAAGCCCTGGCGGAGCGCTTCGGGGTGCCCGTCCTAGGGCGGCACACCGCCTTGGGGGACGCCCTCATGACCGCAGAGGTTTTCGCGCGCATGGTCCCCCTCCTCAAAGAGCGGGGCCTCCGCACCCTGGGGGCGGTGCTTTACGCCTGCGAGAGGCTCCCCTTGGCCAAGCTCAGGTACTGAGGCGGGCAAGGGCCTTCCGCCCGATGTCCTTCCGGTACACCGCCCCGGGAAAGCCCACCCGGGGAAGGAAAGCGTAGGCCCGCTCCAGGGCCTCTCCCAGGTCCTTCCCCAGGCCCACCACGTTTAGGACCCGCCCCCCGGCGCTCACGAGCCTGCCCCCTTCCCTCCGGGTCCCGGCGTGGAAGACCAAGACCCCTTCCGGGGGCTCGGGCACCTCTAGGGGGATCCCCCTCCTCGGGCTTTCGGGGTAGCCCGGGGCGGCCAGGACCACGCAGGCCGAAGCCCCCCCCTTCCAGGAAAGCCTCGTCCCCGCAAGCCTCCCCTCGGCCACCCTTAGGGCCAGGTCCACCAGGTCGTTCTCCAGGAGGGGGAGGAGGGCCTGGGCCTCGGGGTCGCCGAAGCGGGCGTTGAACTCCAGCACCTTGGGGCCTTCCCGGGTGAGCATGAGCCCGGCGTAGACCACCCCCCGGTAGACCACCCCTTCGGCCTCCAGCCCCCGGACGAGGGGCCAGAGGACCTCCTCCTCCACCCGCCTTAGGGTGGCCCCGTCCATGGGGTAGGGGGCCACCGCCCCCATCCCCCCGGTCATGGGGCCCTCGTCCCCGTCCAGGAGGCGCTTGTGGTCCTGGGAAGGGAGGAGGGGAAGGACGGCCTTTCCGTCGGTGAGGGCGAGGACCGTGGCCTCCTCCCCCTCGAGGTACTCCTCTATCACCACCTCTCCCCCTTCGGGACCGGAGAGAAGGTTGATCACCGCCTGCTTGGCCTGGTGCAGGTCAAAGGCCACCGTGACCCCCTTCCCCGCGGCGAGCCCGGAGTCCTTGACCACCACCGGCACCCCCACCTCCTCCAGGTACTCCAGGGCCTCGAGGGGCTCCTGGAAGACCCTATAGCGCGCCGTGGGGATGCCGTAGCGCTCCATGAGGCCCTTGGCGAAGGCCTTGGAGCCCTCAATCATGGCGGCCTTCTGCGTGGGGCCGAAGAGCAAAAGCCCCCGGGCCTGGAAGGCGTCGGCGATGCCCTCCACCAGGGGGGCCTCCGGGCCCACCAGGGTGAGGTCTATCCCCTCGGCCAGGGCCCAGTCCGCCAGGGCCTCCACGTCCCCGTTCCAGGGGACGAGTTCGGCCAGGGCCGCCATACCGGCGTTGCCGGGGGCGGCGTAGAGCCTCTCTACCTGTGGGCTTTGCGCCGCCTTCCAGAGGAGGGCGTGCTCCCGCCCCCCGCTTCCCACCACCAGGACCTTCATGGCGAGGATTCTACCCGCAAGGCCCCCTCCACCCGGGCCCGGACCTCGGGGGGAAGCTCCGCCACCTCCTCCAGGAGGGCCGGGTCGGACCCACCAAGGAGGTGGGCGGCGAGGAAGGCGGCCCGCCCCCACTCCCCCCCTTGCCCCAGGAAGGCGGGGCCCACCCGCTCCTCCCGCCCCCAGGCCCTAAGGAGGGCCCAGGCCCGGAGGTAGAGGGGCTTTTCCCGCGGGGAGAGGACCTGGAAGGCCCGGGCCGCCTCCTCCCCGAGCCGCTCCTCCAGGTCGGAAGGCGGGGGGAAGGCGAGGCCCAGGAGGAGGAGGCGGACGGCCTTGGGGTAAAGCCGGTGCTCCAGGCGGAGGACGCGGGCCTCCAGGGTCTTCGGGGTGTCCCCGGGGAGAACGGGCACCCGCCCCTGGAGGAGGATGGGCCCCGTGTCCACCCCCTGGTCCACGAAGTGCACCGTGGAGCCGGTTTCCCGCTCCCCCGCGGCGAGGACCCGCTCGTGGACCCGAAGCCCCGGGTAGTCGGGGAGGAGGGAAGGGTGGAGGTTGAGGAGGCGGCCGTACCAGGGCTCCACGAAGCGGGGCGAGAGGAGGCGCATGAAGCCTGCCAGGAGGACGAGGTCCACCCGCCTTGCCTCCAGGAGCCCCAAGGCCTCTTCCTCAAAGGCCCGCCGCCCCCGCCAGGGGAGGGCCTGGGCCTCCACCCCCCGCCTTCTCGCCCTTTCCAGGGCGAAGGCCCCGGGGTTGTCCGAGACCACCAGGACCACCTCCCCCAAGGGGTGCCCCTGGGGGAAGGCCTCGAGGAGGGCCTCGAGGTTCGTCCCCCGGCCCGAGGCGAAAACCGCCATCCGGGCGGGCCGTCCCAAGGGAAAGGGCCCCATCTACGTACCCCACCGCGGCTTTTGCCGCGGTGGGGGCCCCAAAAGCGCTTTCCCACAGCCCAAGCCCGGGTATCCCATGTTGCAGGGCCAACGCGCGGGCACCTAGCCTCCCAAGGCCTCGGGGTGGTGCTTCTGCCAGTAGCGCGCCAGGCCCTGGAGGTTCATGAAGGGGGGGTCGGCGAGGGCGTAAAGGCGCATGCCCGCCTCGTCCACCCCGGCCCTCCTAAGGCCCTCCCGCCAGTAGGCCTCAAAGCGGCGGACCATCTCCTCCTCGGAAAGCCCCTCCTTCAGGCGGTGGAGGACCCAGCCCGCCCAGGCCTCCAGGGTCTCCCGCAGGGCCTGGAGGTGGGCCTCCACGTCCTCGTAGGCGCCGAAGTGGGTGAGGTAAAGGGCCTTGGGGCGGAGGGCGAGGAGGCGGTCCAAGGAGGCGTACCAGCTCTCCAGGTGGATGTCCGGGGGCGGGGTTGGGGGCAAAACGGGCCCCGGGGCGATGCGCACCCCGGCCACGTCCCCGGTGAAGACGAGGTCCCCCACCCGGTAGGCGTGGTGGTGGCCCGCGTGCCCCGGGGTCTCCAGGGCCTGGACCTCGAGGCCGCCTAGGGCCACCACCTCCCCGTCGGCCAGGGGGCGCACCCTCTCCTTCGCGATCCCCCGGACCTCGCCCCAGAGGGCCTTTAAGGCGTCCCCGTAGATCCGCTCGGCGGAGGCCAGGAGCCTCGAGGGGTCCACCAGGTGGGGCGCTCCCTTGGGGTGGACGTAGACCGTGGCCCCAAGCTCGGCCAACCGCCAGGCCGCCCCCGCGTGGTCCAGGTGGATGTGGGTCACGAAGACGTGGCGCACCTCCTCGGGGGCCACCCCCTCCGCCCTCAAGGCCTCCACAAGCCGCGGGTAGCAGCTTTCCGGCCCCGTCTCCACGAGGACGGGCCCCTCCCCGGAGTCCAGGAGGAAGCTCGCGATGACCCGCTCCACCCCCTGGAAGCGGAGGTCCAAGACCTTCACCACGGCCTCTCCTCCTTGGGTCCGATAAGGGTGTGAAGGGTGCCCACCCCCTCCACCGCCACCTCAATCCGGTCCCCGGGGCTCAGGGCCCCCACGCCGGAAGGGGTCCCGGTGAGGACCACGTCCAAGGGCTCCAGGGTCATGAAGCCGGAGATGTAGGCGAGGATCTCCGCCACGCTGAAGATCATCTGGGAGGTGTGCCCCTCCTGCCTAAGCTCCCCGTTCACGTAGGCGCGGACCCAGGTGTTCTCTGGGTCCAGGTCGGTCTCCACCCAAGGGCCGAGGGGCAGGAACTTATCGGCGCTCTTGGCCCGGACCCACTGCAGGTCCTTCTTCTGCACGTCCCGGGCGGTGATGTCCACGGCCACGGTGTAGCCCAGGACGTGGTCCAGGGCTTTCTCGGGAGGGACGTTCCGCATCCTGTCCCCGACGACCACGGCGAGCTCCCCCTCGTAGTGGAGCTCCTCGGTGAAAAAGGGGTAGGGGACGGGCTCGGCGGTGCCCCAAGGGTCCCTGGGGTTCCCGGGCCGGGCCAGGGTGTTGGGCCCCTTGAGGAATAGGCCGGGCTCCTTGGGGAGGTCCTCGCCGAAGTCGTGGCCCATCTCCTTGATGTGCTCCCGGTAGTTCCGCCCCACGCAGACGACCTTGGTGGGGGTAGCCGGGGGCAAAAGGGTGACGGAGGCCAGGTCGTACCGCTTTCCCGTGGGGTTCCCCCCGGGGGCGTCCGTCTCCAGGACCAGCTCGCCCTCGAGGATTCCCCACCTCCCCTCGTTGAAGCGCAGGATCTTCATGCCCTAAAGCTACCATTTTCCCAAGAGGATTTGCAGGCCCCGGAGGAGGACCACCCCCGCCACCAAAAGCGCCCCCAGCCGGCCCTCGGCCGGGGCCAGGAGGAGGAGGGCCAGGTAGCCGAAGATGGCCCCGAAGGGGATGGGGTAAACCCCCTCCGCCCCTTCCGCCAGTAGAGGAGGTGGTACGCCCCCGCCACCCCAAGGCCCAAAGCCGTGGCCCAAAGGGTCTCTTCGGGAAGCCAGACCAGGAAGAAGCCCAAGGAAGGGGCGATCCCCCCTCCCCCCCGGAAGCGGAAGAAGAGGGGCCAGTTGTGCCCCGCCACCAGGGCCGCCCCGGCGTAGGGGCGGAGCCCAGGGGGGGTGAGGAGGGCGGCCAAGGCCCCCTTTCCCAGGTCAAAGAGGACCACCAAAAGGGCGGCCCAGGGGCCCCTTTGGCGGAAGACCCCCGAGCCCCCGGGAAGGTCCCTTCCCCGCACCCCGGGAAAGAGGAGGAGCCCCCCCACCAGGGAGCCCAGGAGGTAGGCCAGGAGGAGGTGGGCCATGCCCCCATTCTTGCAAAGGCCGAGGCCCTGGCGTATCCTGAGGATGGAAGTTTCCATGAAGCGCTTCCACACGCCATGAGGAAGAAGCAACCCACCATCCACGAGGTGGCCGCCCGGGCCGGGGTGGGCCTGGGCACGGTGAGCCGGGTCCTCAACAACCACCCGGCGGTGCGCCCCGAGACCCGGGCCCGGGTCCTTAGGGCCATGGAGGAGCTGGGCTACACCCCCAACCCCCACGCCCGCAGGATCGCCGGGGGGCGGAGCTACACGGTGAGCGTCCTCCTGCCCTTCGTGGCCACGGAGTTTTACCGCAGGCTCATAGAGGGCCTCGAGGGGGTCCTCCTGGAAAAGCGCTACGACCTGGCCCTCTTCCCCATCCTCTCCCAGGCCCGGCTCAAGCGCTACCTGGAGAGCTCCACCCTGGCCTACCTCACCGACGGCCTCATCCTCGCCTCCTACGACCTCACGGAGCACTTTGAGGAAGGCCGCCTCCCCACCGACCGCCCCGTGGTCCTGGTGGACGCCAAAAACCCCCGGTACGACTCGGTCTACCTGGACAACTTCCTAGGGGGGAGGCTCGCCGGGGCCTACCTCGCCCGCTTCCCCGGGGCCATCTTCGCCATCAAGGTGGAGGAGGAACCGGACCGGGCCTTCCGCCACACCGTCTTCGCCGAGCGCATGGCGGGCTTCCTGGAGGCCCTAAAGGAGGCGGGCCGCCCCTTCCCGGAGGACCACCTCTACGTCACCCGCCTCTCCCAGGAAGGCGGGCGGCTCGCCCTACGCCACTTCCTGGAGAAGGCCTCCCCACCCTTAAGCGTCTTCGCCGGGGCGGACCAGGTGGCCCTGGGAGTCCTGGAGGAGGCCCAAAGGCTCGGCCTCACCCCCGGAAAGGACGTGCGGGTCCTGGGTTTTGACGGGCACCCCTTCACCGAAGAGGTGGGGCTTTCCACCATCGCCCAGCCCGTGGAGGCCATGGGGGCCAGAGCGGCCCAGCTCCTCCTGGAGAGGATGCAGGGCTACGCCGGAGCCCCCCGGGAGGTGCGCTTTGAGCCCACCTTGGTGGAAAGGACCTCCACCCTGACCCCGGGCCCCGCGCCCTACGTGCCCTAGAATCCTCCCATGGGCTTCTGGAACGCCTTGACCAACCTGGTGCGCTGGATCGTGGTCCTGCCGGTGGCGGGCCTTTTGCTTGGGGCCTTTTACTTCGCCTGGCACGCCTTTTGGGAGGCCGTGGGCGCCCTGGGGCAGGGCCTCGAGGCCGCCCTCCCCGCCCTGGTGGGGGCCGTGGACCTGGCCCTCCTCGCCGCCGTCTTCCTCATCTTCGGCGTGGGCCTCTTTGAGCTTTTCATCGGCAAGCTGGCGGTGCCCTTGGAAAACGTCCTGGCGGTCCAAAGCCTCGCCGACCTCAAGAACAAGCTGGGCCAGGTCATCGTCATGATCCTGGTGGTGAAGTTCTTTGAGAAGGCCCTGGCCTTCAAGCCAAAGGAGGCCCTGGACTTCCTCCTCTTCGCCGGGGGGGTGGCCCTTCTGAGCGCCGCCTTGTGGCTGGCGCGGGCCAAGGAGTAGGTGCTGGTCTACCTGGACCAAAACCACGCAAGCCGCATGGCCAAGCACCTCCTGGGCCAAAGGGGGCACGAGGCCTTCGGCAGGCTCTTCCAGGCCCTAAGGGGGAAGGCCCTCGCCCCTCCGAGCCCCTTCCACGTCCTGGAAACCCTCCATCCCCAGCGGGGCCCAAAGGAGAAGGCGGGCTACCTCCTCCCCGCCCTCCAGGAGGTCTTCGCCGCCCTCTCGGGGGGCCTTTGGGTGCGCCCCTGGCAGGAGGTGGCCCTCAGGCAGGAGAGGGGGCTTTACCGGGAGGACTTCCTCCACCGGGGGGGAAGCTGGGAGACCCCGGCGGACCTTTCCCCTTTCCAGGGGCTTCCCGAGGCCCTCCGGGGCCTCCCCTACCGGGAGGCCCAAGCCCTCGCCCTGGAAGAGGTGCGAAAGCGCGCCGGGCTCAAGGAGGTGCCCTTTGCAAGGCTCCTCGCCCACCTCCTCGCCAAGATGGCCTCGGACCCCGGGCGCAAGCCCCGCCCCTCCGACCTCTTAGACGCGGTCATGGCGGCCACGGTCTACCCCTACGTGGACCTCCTCCTCACCGACCGCTACCTGAGAAACCTCCTCCCCGAGAAAAGCGTGGGGGGAAGGCAAAAGGAGGTGGAGGCCCTGGTCAGCCGCCTCCAAGGGGAGTAGACTCCAGGGCGTGAGAGGGATCCGGGACCCCCGCCTCCTCCCCATCGCCGAGAAGGTGCTGGAAGGGAGGCGGCTTTCCTTTGAGGACGGCCTTTTGCTCTACCAAACCAAGGACCTCCCCACCCTCATGCGCCTCGCCAACCTGGTCCGGGAAAGGAAGCACGGGCACAAGACCTACTTCGTCCACTCCATCCGCGTCTCCCAGACCAACATCTGCTACGTGGGGTGCACCTTCTGCGCCTTCCAAAGGCGCTTCGGGGAGGAGGGGGCCTGGGACTGGGACGTGGAGGAGGTGGTGGCCTGGGTAAGGGCACGCTACCAGCCGGGGCTCACGGAGATCCACCTCACGGCGGGCCACCACCCCAAAAGGCCCTTCTCCTACTACCTGGACCTGGTGCGGGCCCTCAAGGAGAGCTTCCCCGGGGTGCAGGTGAAGGCCTGGACCGCGGCGGAGATCCACCACTTCTCCAAGATCGCCCGCCTCCCCTACCGGGAGGTCCTAAAGGCCCTGAAGGAGGCGGGCCTGGACGCCATGCCGGGAGGGGGGGCGGAGATCTTCGCCGAGAGGGTGCGGCGGAGGATCGCCCGGGCCAAGGTCTCGGCGGAAGGGTGGCTGGAGATCCACCGCACCGCCCACGAGCTCGGCATCCCCACCAACGCCACCATGCTCTACGGGCACATAGAGACCCTCGAGGAGCGCCTGGACCACATGGAGCGCTTAAGGCGGCTCCAGGACGAAACAGGGGGCTTCATGAGCTTCATCCCCTTGGCCTTCCAGCCCGACGGAAACCAGCTCGCCCGGGAGCTCGGCAGGAGGGAGTTCACCACGGGCCTAGACGACCTCAGGAACCTGGCCGTGGCCCGGCTCTACCTGGACAACTTCCCCCACATCAAGGGGTACTGGGCCACCCTGACCCCCGAGCTCGCCCAGGTCTCCTTGGACTGGGGGGTCACGGACATAGACGGCACCCTCATAGAGGAGAGGATCGTCCACATGGCGGGCAGCCCCACGCCCCAGGGCCTCACCAAGCGGGAGCTCGCCCGGATCATCCTCATGGCGGGCCGGATCCCCGTGGAGCGGGACGCCCTCTACCGGGAGGTGCGGGTCTGGGACCAGGTGGAGGCGTGAGGCCCTACGTCCTGGGCCTTCCCCGCTACGCCAACGTCGCCCCCCTTCACCACTTCCTGAGGCTCGAGGGCCTCCAGGTCCTTTATGCCGTCCCCGCGGAGCTCAACCGCCTCCTTCTCTCGGGGGAGGTGGGGCTTTCCCTGGTCTCCAGCTACCTTTACCTCAAGCACCAGGACGCCTTGGGCCTCCTCCCCGACTTCTCCGTGGCCGTGCTTGGCCCCGTGTACTCGGTGAACCTCTTTCACGTGAAGCCCCTCAGGGACCTCAAGCGGGTGGCCCTCACCACGGAAAGCGCCACCAGCGTGGCCCTGCTAAAGCTCCTCCTGAAGGAGGCCGGGGCCGAGCCCCGCTACGAAGGTCGGGAGGGAGGGCTGGAGCTCCTTTCCGCCTACGACGGCGTCCTCCTCATCGGCGATCGGGCCATTCAGGCCTACGCCGCCCTTCTTCGGGAAGTCCCCAGAACGCCCCACGCCCTCCCCACCCGCTTCGGGGAGGTGGAGGTGGCGGACCTCTCCACCCTGTGGTTTCAAAGGACCCGCCTCCCCTTCGTCTTCGCCGTCTGGGCCTACCGGAAGGAAAACCCTCCCCCCAAGGCCCTGGTGGAGGCCCTGAGGGAGGCCCGGCGGGAGGGCCTGGGGCGGCTTAGGGAGGTGGCCGAGGCGGAGGCCCAAAGGCTCGGCGTCCCCCCCCTCCTCCTCCAGCACTACCTCTGGAACTTCCGCTACCACCTGGAGGAACCCGACCGCTTGGGGTTAAAGGCCTTCGCCGAGGCCCTCGGCCTCCCCTTCGCCCCGGTGTTCTATCCCGAATAGCGGGCTTGCCTTGCAAAGATCAGGGCGACGGGTGTGTATTTAGGGTTCTTCTCTCCCTTCTCCCGCTCCCTCCGGGGTACTAGGCGAGCCCACCCCAAAAAGGTAGCGGATCTCCTCAATGAAGCGCTCCACCGAGTCAAACTCCCGGTAGACCGAGGCGAAGCGGATGTAGGCCACGTGGTCCAGGTCCTTGAGGAAGGCCATGGCCTTTAGGCCGATCTCCTCGGAGGAGATCTCGGGGCCCGGCACCTGGTCTTCAAAGGTGTAGGCGAAGCGCTTCAGGGCCTCCCGGTCCACGGGCCGCTTCTCGCAGGCGAGGAGGAGGCCCCTTAGGAGCTTGTCGGGGTTGAAGGGCTCTTTGCGGCCGTCCCGCTTGACCACCATGAGGGGCTCGAGCTGGGTGCGCTCGTAGGTGGTGAAGCGGCGTCCGCAGGAGGGGCACTCCCGCCGCCTGCGGATGGCCATGCCCTCGTCGGAGGGCCTCGAGTCCACCACCCGGGTGTCGGGGTGGCCGCAGTAGGGGCACTTCATGGCAGCTCCCTCAAGGCGGCGTAGGGTTCAAACTCCAAGGGGGGCTCGGGGAGCTGGACCTCGAGGACCACCCCCCGGATCCCCTCGGAGACCATGGACCCCAGGCCCAAAGCGGCCCGGACCAAGGGCAGGTCGTAGGGGTCGCCCACGGGGTCACGGGAGGGCACCACGCCGTTCACCCGCACCCCGGGGAAGGTGCGGGTGGCCCCCTCTATGAGGCCCTCCACCGCCTTACGCACGGAGACGGTGTGGGGCTCTATGCGGGCCGCGGGCGGTAGAACGATGGTCACGAACCCGCCTCCCGCCAGGTGCCTTAGCCCTTGTTGGAGGACGTAGAGGCTAGACTTCACGTCCTGGCTCATGAGGTCGTACCACTCGCCCTCCAAAAGCTCCACGAAGGGGGTCTTGCTCTCGGCGGTGGTCACGTGGACGATGCCGTCCAGGAGGCCAAAGAGCTCCTCCACCTTCTCAAAGGTGCTGGTCACGTCCAAGACCACGCTCATGTCCCCGCGGATGGGGATGGCCGTGGCCCCCAGGGCCTCCACCTCCGAGGCCACCCCCGTGGCGAGCTCCACCTCGGGGTCCACGGCGATGACCGTGGCCCCGTTGCGCCCGTACCCGTGGGCGATGGCCCGCCCGAACCCCCGGCCCGCGCCCGTGACCATGACGATCTTCCCCTCGAGGCCCAAGAGGTCCCGTGACATCAGGCCCATTGTACGGGAAAATAGGGGCATGGCCCGAATCCGCGTGGCCCAAGGGGACATCACCGAGTTCCGGGGGGACGCCATCGTCAACGCCGCCAACAACTACCTGAAGCTCGGGGCCGGGGTGGCGGGGGCCATCCTCCGGAAGGGCGGCCCCTCCATCCAGGAGGAGTGCGACCGCATCGGCAAGATCCGGGTGGGAGAGGCGGCGGTCACGGGGGCGGGGAGCCTCCCGGTGCGCTACGTCATTCACGCCGCCGTCCTGGGGGACGAGCCCGCGAGCCTGGAGACGGTGCGTAAGGCCACGAAAAGCGCCCTGGAGAAGGCGGTGGAGCTTGGGCTAAGGACCCTGGCCTTTCCCCTCCTCGGCACCGGGGTGGGGGGGCTTCCCGTGGAGGCGGTGGCCCGGGCGATGCTGGAGGAGATCAAGAAGGCCCCGGACACCCTGGAGGTCACCCTCTACGGCTACCGCGAGGAGGACGCCGAGGCCATCCGCAGGGCGCTCTAGAGGGGTTTTCCGGTAGCGGACCAGGCGCGCCGCCTCCTTTGGGGCGGCGCGAAGGGGCGCGCGGGAAGGCCCCACCCCCGCAAGGGCCGAAGGGCGAGGCCCTTCCTCAGGGAGCCCCCCCTTGCCCCGACCCCTCCCCCGGGGGCGGGGCCTGAACCTTGGGGAAGTAGCCCTGGGCGAGAAGCCGGAGGTCCGCCTCCCCCACCTTGCCGTCCCCGTCCAGGTCCCCCTTCAGCTCCTTCCCCTCCCGACCCCAGTTCTGGGCCAGGGCGAGAAGGTCGGCGAAGGGCCTCCCCCGGGAAGGGGCCTGGCCCGAAGGCTTCCCCTCCTTGTCGTAGAGGACCACCTGGGGCGAAAGCCTCGGGGTGAGGGGCTTCTCCGGGGTGAGGAGGAGGCGGAAGGCCTCCTGGTCCTTGAGGGGCCTCGGGAAGGCCATGTCCAGGCGGAGGAGGCGGCTTTGGGGATCGTAGTCCAGGAGGTGGACGGGGCTTAGGGCCTCGAGGCTCGCGAGGTCGGGGCTGAGGCCAGGAAGGCGCACCTCCAGCTGGAAGCCCACCGCCTCCCGCCCCTCCACCCGGGCGAGGAGGAGGAAGGGCCCCTCCACCTGGGCCGGGGGGAGGACCAGGGTGAGCCTCGGCGGGGGCGGGTCGGAAACCGTGAGGGTGAGCTTCTGGGCCCGGCTGTTTTTGGCGGCATCCTCCACGGTGAGGATGAGGGCGAAGCTCCCCTTCTCCTTGGGCACCCCGGAAAGCCTTCCCCCCTGGAAGGTGAGGCCCTGGGGGAGCTTCCCGTCCAGGCCGAAGCTATAGGGCCGCACCCCTCCTTCGGCGCTGAAGACCGCCTGGTAGGGCTCCCCCAGGTAGGCCGGGGGAAGGGCGGTGGCGGTGAGGCGCAAGGGGTCCAGGCCCGCTCCCACGTCCTGGGCGCCGCAGGCGGCGAGGAGGAGGGCCAGGGGCCAAAGCTTCCGCATGAGCCAAGTCTAGCGGGTATAGTTGAGGGCATGGTGAAGCCGGACTGGTGGATCCGGGAGATGGCGAGGAAGGGCATGATTGAGCCCTTTGAGGAGAGGCTCGTGCGGGAGGGGGTCATCAGCTACGGGCTTTCCTCCTTCGGGTACGACCTCCGGGCCGCCCCGGAGTGGAAGATCTTCACCAACGTCTTCTCCAGCGTGGTGGACCCCAAGCGCTTTGATCCCAAAAGCTTCGTGGAGTACGAGGGGGAGGAGGTGGTGATCCCCCCCAACTCCTTCGCCCTCACCCGGAGCGTGGAGTACATCCGCATGCCGGACAACGTCATCGCCATCGCCCTGGGCAAGAGCACCTACGCCCGGTGCGG
>NZ_JBWGQW010000025.1:0-20191 GCF_056332225.1 Thermus sp.
AGGCTGTAGACCAGGACCGAGACCACGATGACGAAGGCGATGAAGGTGGTGCCGCACCGGGGGTGGAAGCGGGGCTGGGCCAGGACGTTTTCCACGGTGAGGGGGAGCCCCTTCTCGTAGGCGTGGATGGCCTTGTGCTCCGCCCCGTGGTACATGAAGAAGCGCCGGATCTCCGGCATGCGCCGGATGAAGAGGAGGTAGCCCACCAAAATCCCCACCTTGATGAGCCCGGCGAGGAGGTTGTAGAGGAGGGGGTGGCGGGCGGGGTCCAAAAGAAGCCCCGAGAGGAAGCCGGGGAAGACGATGAAAAGGGCAAGGCCCAGAAGGAGGCTCACCGCCACCGTTCCCCAAAGGGCTCCCTTGGGAACCTCCTCGCCCCCGGCGAGCTCGGCGCTCCGGGCCAGGGCCCGGTAGCTCACGGAAAGGGCGTCAAAGAGGGCCACCACCCCCCGGAGGAGGGGAAGCCTCGCCCAGGGGTAGCGCTCGGTGAGGGCCCTTTCCTCGTGGCGCTCCACGTGGATCTGCCCGTTCGGCAGGCGCACCGCCAGGGCCCAGGCCCAGGGGGCCTTCATCATCACCCCCTCGAGGGCCGCCGCCCCCCCGAGGGCCGCCTGCTTCGCCAAAAGAAGCCACCGCATCCCTCCTATTCTGCCACGCTCCTGTGGTAAAACCTTGGACGTGATCACCCTGCGTGCCGTTTCCACGGGCCTGGCCGAGGGCCGGGCCCCCCTCAAGGTGGTCTGGGTCAAGGAAGGCGCCCTCCTCCCCCAGGGGGAGGCCCTGGACGCCCGCCTGGCGGGGCTCTTGCGCCGGGCCCTGGAGGGGGCGGGGCTTAAGGCGGGAGAGAGCCTTCTCCTCTACACGGAGGAAGGCCCCGTCCTCCTCTTCGGGCGGGGCGAGGACGACCGGGAAAGCGGGGGGAGGCTCGCCCAGGCCCTCCTTAAGCTCGCCTTCCCCGAGGCCCTGGTGGAGCCTTTGGAGGACGCCTACGCCCTGGCCGAGGGCCTTTTCCTCGGGGCCTACCGCTTTGACCGGCTCAAGACGAAAAGGGAGGAAAAGGCCCTCACCCTCCTCCTTCCGGGCGTTTCCGAGGCCCTTTTGGAGCGGGCGAGGAAGGTGGCGGAAGGGGTCTACCTGGCCCGGGACCTGGTGAACGAGCCCCCGAACCTTCTTACCCCTGAGGCCCTGGCGGAGCGGGCCCTGGAGCTTAGGGCTTTTGGCGTGGAGGTGGAGGTGCTGGACGAGAAGGCCATCGCCGAGCTCGGCATGGGGGCCTTCCTCGCCGTGGCCCAGGGCTCGGAGAACCCGCCCCGCTTCATCCGCCTCCGCTACGCCCCAGAAGGGGCCAGGGCCCGGCTGGACCTGGTGGGGAAGGGCCTCACCTTTGACTCCGGCGGCTACTCCCTGAAGCCCACGGAGGGCATGGCCACCATGAAGGGCGACATGGCGGGGGCGGCGGCGGTGCTCGGGGCCTTCAAGGCCGCGGCCCTTTTGGGCCTTCCCGTGGAGCTCAGGGGCTACATCGCCGCCTGCGAGAACCTGGTCTCCGGGCGGGCCTACCGGGTGGGGGACGTGCTCAAGACCCTTTCCGGAAAGACCGTGGAGGTGATGAACACCGACGCCGAGGGGCGCCTCACCCTGGCGGACGCCCTGGCCTACGCCGAAAGGGAGGGGGCGGAGCGCATCCTGGAGCTTTCCACCCTCACGGGAGCCGCCGTGGTGGCCCTGGGGGAGGAGGTGGCGGCCCTCTTCGCCACCGAGCCTTCCTGGGGGGAGAAGGTGCGGGAGGCGGCGCAAGGGGCGGGGGAGAAGGTCTGGCCCATGCCCCTGGAGGAGGCCTACCGGGAAAAGCTCAAAAGCCCCGTGGCCGACCTCAAGAACGTGGGGGACCGGAACGGCGGGGCCATCACCGCCGCCCTCTTCCTCGCGGAGTTCGTGCGGGTGCCCCTGGTCCACCTGGACATCGCCGGCCCCGCCTTCGCCAGGAAGGCCCACGCCCTGGGCCCCGAGGGGGGGACGGGCTTCGGCGTGCGCACCGCCCTAAAGGTGGCGGAGGCCCTGGCGGGCTAAGTACCCCACCGCGGCAAAAGCCGCGGTGGGGGCCCCAAAAGAGCTTTCCCACGGCCCCAGCTCGGGCATCCTATGTTGCAAAGCCAAGATGCGCGCACTTAGGAGCGGAAGCGGGCCCGGGGGGCGCCCCCCGGGCCCCTAAGCCCCGGCCCTCAGGCCTGGCAGTTCGGGCACTTCCCCCGGAACTCCAGCCGGAAGCCCTCCAAGGCCCACCCCGTCCGCTCCGCCGCCGCCTGCATGGCGGGGGTGAGGTCCAGCTCGGGGAGGTTCTTGAGGAGCAGGTCCTCCACCTTGCCGCAGGAGGTGCAGACCAGGTGCACGTGGGGCTCGGTGTAGCCGTCGTAGCGGGTGTAGCCCTTGGGGTCCTTGAACTCGTAGATGAGCCCGTGCTCCCTGAGGACGTGGAGGTTGAGGTAGACGGTGGAGAGGCCGATGTCGTAGCCCCGCTTCTTCAGGCCCTGGTAGAGCTCCTCCGGGGTGGGGTGGACGTTTTTGCGGTCCAGGAAGCTCAGGATACGCTCCCGCGGGAGGGTGTGCCGTAGGCCCACCGCCTTTAGCCGCGCCCGGTAGTTTTCCTTCTCCTTGGTCCTTGGCATGGCTCCTCCTTCCTTTCCATTCCAGTATACACCCCCGTTGTGCAAACGCAACACCGTTGGGGCACCACCCGGACCAGGAGAACCCCTTCGCCTCCTCGGTCCACGTGGGCTCGAGGGCGGCCTGCCCGGTGCCGCCTCCGAAGCAGGTCCAGCAGGCGCTCAGGTTGCCGCCGTACCCGGCGAGGAAAAGGGAGAAGAGGATCCCGGCCCAGCGCCCTTGCCTTCAAGGTAGGGTTGGGTTCAAGGGGAGGCCGGGGGAGGCCCCTTGGCCTCAGCCCAATACTCCAGGAGCCGCATATCGGTCAGGTTTGCACGGGGGGCGTGAACGGGGCATGAACGGGGTATAGTGGAGGGCATGACCGTGTACCTGCCGGACGGCAAGCCCCTGGACCTCCCCCAAGGGGCCACCGCCCGGGACGTGGCCAAGGCCCTGGGCGAAAGCTGGGAGAGGCGGGCGGTGGGGGCCCTGGTGGACGGGGAGCTCTACGACCTCCTAAGGCCCCTTCCCGAGGGGGCCAGGGTGCGCCTCCTCACGGAGAAGGACCCCGAGTTCCAGCGCCTTTTCCGCCACACCCTGGCCCACGTCCTGGCCCAGGCGGTGAAGGAGCACTTCCGGGAGAAAGGCTACGACCCGGAAAGCGTGAGGCTCGGGGTGGGGCCCGTCATTGAGAAGGGCTTCTACTACGACATAGACGCCCCCGAGCCCCTCTCGGAGGAGGACCTCCCGGCCATTGAGGAAAGGATGCGGGAGATCCTCAAGCGGGACCTCCCCCTAAAGCGCTTCGTCCTCCCCCGGGAGGAGGCCTTGGCCCGCTACCGGGGGAAGGACCCCTACAAGACGGAGCTCATCCTGGAGATCCCCGAGGGGGAGGAGATCAGCTTCTACCAGCAGGGGGAGGGGGAGGAGGGCTTCACCGACCTCTGCCGCGGGCCCCACGTCCCCTCCACCGGGCGCATCCCCCCCCACTTCAAGCTCACCCACGTGGCCGGGGCCTACTTTAGGGGGGACGAGCGGCGGCCCATGCTGCAAAGGGTCTACGGGGTGGCCTTCCGCACCGCCGAGGAGCTTAAAGAATACCTCTGGCAGCTGGAGGAGGCCAAGAGGCGGGACCACCGGCGGCTTGGGAGGGAGCTTGAGCTCTTCCTCATAGACCCCGTGGTGGGGAAGGGGCTCGTGCTCTGGCTTCCCAAGGGGAACGCCATCCGGGAAGAGCTCATGGCCTTCATGCGCGAGGAGCAGGTGAGGCGGGGCTACCAGCTCGTGACCACCCCCCACATCGGCAGCCTGGAGCTCTACAAGACGAGCGGCCACTACCCCTACTACGCCGAAAGCCAGTTCCCCCCCATAAGCTTCCAGGAGCGGGGCGAGGAGGAGGAGTACCTCCTCAAGCCCATGAACTGCCCCCACCACATAAGGATCTACGCCTACCGCAAGCGCTCCTACCGGGAGCTACCCCTGAGGCTCGCCGAGTTCGGCACGGTCTACCGCTACGAGAAGGCGGGGGAGCTTTTGGGCCTCACGCGGGTAAGGGGCTTCACCCAGGACGACGCCCACATCTTCTGCACCCCCGAGGAGGTGAAGGGGGAGTTTCTTGGGGTCTTGGACCTGGTGCTCAAGGTCTTCGCCACCTTGGGCCTCAAGGACTACCGGGCCCGGATCGGGGTGCGGGACCCGAAAAGCGACAAGTACGTGGGGGAGGAGGCCAAGTGGGCCCTGGCGGAGCGGCAGATTGAGGAGGCCGCGGCCGAGGCCGGGCTAAAGTACACCGTGGAGCCCGGGGACGCCGCCTTCTACGGCCCCAAGCTGGACTTCGTGGTGAAGGACGCCCTGGGAAGGGAGTGGCAGCTCGGCACCATCCAGGTGGACTACAACCTCCCCGAGCGCTTCGGCCTAACCTATGTGGGGAGGGACGGGGAGGAGCACCGCCCGGTGATGCTCCACCGGGCCCCCTTCGGCTCCCTGGAGCGCTTCATCGGCATCCTCATTGAGCACTTCGCCGGGGACTTCCCCCTTTGGCTTGCCCCGGTGCAGGTCGTGGTGGTGCCGGTCTCGGAGAAGCAGGAGGACTACGCCCTCCTGGTGGCGGGAAGGCTCAAGGAGGCGGGCCTCAGGGCCGAGGCCGACACCAGGCCCGAGAGGATGCAGGCCCGGATCCGGGACGCCGAGCTCAGGAAGGTGCCCTATGTCCTGGTGGTGGGGGAGAAGGAGAAGGCCGAGGGGACGGTGAGCGTGCGCAGGCGCCACCGGGGGAACCTGGGGACCATGCCCCTCGCCACCTTCCTGGAATGGGCCCTCAAGGAGTACCGCGAGAGGCTTTTGGAATCCGTCTTCGACCTCTTCTGATGCGGGCGAGGTCTACCCTCTTCACCATCTTCCTGGAATACATCTACCCGGACCGCAAGGCCCCGGTGGGGACCCTGGTGGCCATGATGGAGGCCCTGGGGTTCTCGGAGATGGCGGTGCGGGCGGCGCTTTCCCGGAGCGCCAAAAGGGGCTGGGTGGTGCCCCAAAGGGAGGGCCGGGCCGCCTACTACGCCCTCTCCGACCGGGTCTACTGGCAGGTGGGCCAGGTGCGCCGCCGCCTCTACGGGCCCCTGCCCCCTTGGGACGGGAGCTTTCTCCTGGTCCTGCCCGAGGGGCCGAAGGCGCGGGGAGAGAGGGAGCGCTTCCGCCGGGAGATGGCCCTTTTGGGCTACGGGAGCCTCCAGAGCGGGGTCTACCTGGGGGTGCGGGCGGACCTCGAGGCCACCCGGGAGCTCCTCGGCTTTTATGGCCTCGAGGCCACCCTCTTCCGCGCCGCCCACCTCGGCCCCAAGGAGGAGGTGCTGAGGGCCTTCCCCCTGGAGCGGGCCCTGGCCCACTACCGGGCCCTCTTTCCCTTTGAGGTGCCCGAGGGGCCGGAGGAGGCCTTCCGGGCCCTCACCCGGCTGGTGCACGAGATGCGCAAGGTGCTCTTCCTGGACCCCCTCCTGCCCCCGGAGTTCGGGGCCCAGGGCTTTCCCCGGGAGGGCTTCCTCGAGGCCCGAAAGGCCCTCTACCGGAGGGCGCTTCCCTTCCTCAAGAACCTAGGGCTTCCCCTTTCAGACTTTTCACCCGCCCCCTGGTAGGCTCAGAGGGATGAGACCTTTCCTCCTCGCCCTCGCCCTTTGGGGAGCGGCAAAGGCCCAGGTGGTCCTCCCCTTCTGGCACACGGCGGGCCCCCCGGGGGACCGGGTGCTCCTGGAGGCGGTCCAGAGCTTCAACGAGAGCCAAAAGGCCTACCGCGTGGAGCCCCGCTACGCGGGGGACTACCGGGAGGCCGGGGTGAAGCTCCTCGCCGCCCTGCGCTCGGGTGGGGCCCCGGCCCTTTTCCAGGGGGAACTCTCCTTCCTGCCGCGCCTCGCCCAGGAAGGGGCGGCCCTCCCCTTGGACCCCTACCTCCAGGGCCTTCCCAAGGACCTCCACCCCGAGGCCCTAAAGGCGGCCCAGGTGAAGGGGAAGACCTATGGCCTTCCCCTGGGGCTTTCCGTGCCCGCCCTCTACTACAACAAGGACGCCTTCCGGGCCAAGGGCCTAAGGCCCCCCAGGACCTGGCCCGAGGTGGAGGAGGCGGCGGCCAGGCTTTCGGGGCGCACCGCCAAGGGAATGGTGGTCTCCACCGACATCTGGAGCTTCAACGCCATCGTGATGAGCCTGGGGGGAAGCTTGGTGAGGGAGGGCCTTCCCAACTTCACCTCCAAGGAGGCGGTGGAGGCCCTGGAGATGCTCTACCGCATGGTGCAGAAGGGCCACGCCCAGGCCCGGAACCTGGCGGAGGCCTCCTTCGCCGTGGCCGACTTCCTGCGCACCAAGGCCTTCATGGGCCTCGCCCCCACCACCGCCCTCCCCGTGGTCCTGGCCCAGACCTCCCTGCCCTTCGCCGTGGGGGCCGCCCCCCTGCCCCGGGCCCAAGGGGGGGCGGTGCCCCTTTCCGGGGCGGTCCTCGCCGTGCTCAAGGGGGCAAGCCCCGAGGAGGCCCGGGGGGCGGTGGCCTTCTGGCTCCACTTCCTGGAGCCCAAGCGCCAGGCGGACTGGGTGCGCACCACCTGGTACCTCCCCTTGCGCAAGGAGGCGGAGAGGGAGCTTTCTGACTTCCTCAAGGACCCGGAAAGGGCCCAGGTCTTCGCCCAGGCCGAGGTGGCCCGCCCCTGGAGCCAGGACCCGGAGATGGTGGTCTGGTACGGCTACCTGGAGGAGGCCCTGGAGAAAAGCCTGAAGCAAGGGGTGCCCCCTAGGCGGGCCCTCGAGGAGGCCCAACGGAAGGCCCTGGCGGCGGAGGGGCGCTGATGGCGCCCCGCGCCGGCCTGCGCCCCCTGGGACCCAGGAAACCTCTCCCCCGCCCCCGCTTGGGCCGGACCCCAAAGGGGCGTAAGACCTGAGGGCCCATGACCGAGCCCTGACCTTAGGGGTGGTAGAATCCCCGCATGGCAAGGCCCTGGCCCTTGGTTTTCCTTCTCCTTCCCGCCCTGGCCCAGACGGAGGTCCCCTTCTGGCACGCCATGGACGGGCCGGCGGGTAGGCTTCTCTCCCAGTTCGCCCAGGAGTTCAACGCCCGGCAGGCCCAGTACCGCCTCCTCCCCCAGTACGCCGGGGACTACCGGGACGCCGAGACCAAGCTGGTGGCCGCCCTGCGCACGGGAGGGGGGCCGGTGCTCTTCCAGGCGGAGATCTCCTTCTTCCCCCGCCTGGTGGCGGAGGGCAGGGCGGTGGCCCTGGACCCCTACCTGGGCCTGGACCGGGGGTTCGCCGAGGACCTCTTTGAGCCCGCCTGGAACTACGGCGTGGTGGAGGGGAAGCGCTACGGCCTCCCCTTCAACACCTCCACCCCGGTCCTCTTCTACAACCTGGACGCCTTCCGGGCCAAGGGGCTCAAGGCCCCAAGAAACTGGAAGGAGTTTGAGGAGGCCGCCAGGGCCCTCACCTCCCGCCAGGCCAAGGGCTTCATCTTCGTCACCGACCCCCAGGCCTGGCTCTTTGAGGCCATGGTGACGAGCCGGGGGGGAAACCTGGTAAAGGGGGACAAGCCCAACTTCACCTCCAGGGAAGCCCTGGAGGCCCTGGAGATGCTCCACCGCCTGAACCGGGCCGGGGCCCTCTCGGTGCGGAGCCTGGCCGAGGCCACCTTCGCCCAGCTGGACTTCGTGCGCACCAAGGGCATGATGGCCATGGCCTCCATCGCCAACTGGCCCGCCGCCGAGAACTTCTCCTTCGCCTTCAGCCTGGGGGTGGCCCCCGTGCCCCGGGAGCCCGGGGGGAAGGTGCCCCTGGGCGGGGCCCAGCTCGTGGTGCTGAAGGGGGCCTCCGAGGCCCAGGTCCGGGGGGCGGTGGAGTTCTGGAAGTACCTCATGGAGCCCAGGAACGTGGCCCGCTGGGTGGAGGCGAGCTACTACGTGCCGGTGCGCAAGTCGGCCCTCCCCCTCCTCGAGGGCTTCTACCGGGAGAACCCCTTCCGCAAGGTGGCCTTTGAGCAGGTGGCCTACGCCCAGGAGCGGCCCCGCCTCCCCCAGTTCTCCACCTGGGCGGGCCTCCTCGCCGAGGCCCTGGAGAAGAGCCTGAAGGGGGGCCTGCCCCCGGAGAGGGCCCTGGAGGAGGCCCAGCGCAAGGCCGAGGCCGTGCGCTAAGCTTAGGGCATGCGCCTGGGCTATAGCCCCTTCAACGCCGAGCTGGGCTACGAGGAGGCCTTCCGCCTGGCGGCGGAGCTCGGGCTGGACCTCGAGGTGGCCTACGACCTCCACGAGGCCCTGCCCCTGCCGGGCCCCAAGGACCTCCGGGCCACGGGGGAGGCCCTGGGGGTGGGCTTCACCCTCCACCTCCCCTTCGTGGAGCTGAACCCGGCAAGCCTCATCCCGAGCGTCCGCAAGCTCTCCCAGGAGCGCCTCCTCCGGGCCCTGGAGTTCGGGGAGGCCCTGGGGGCGAGGGTGGGGGTCCTCCACACCGGGCAGGTCCCCCTCCGCCACCCCCTGGCCCTCGCCCTGGCCCGGGAGGCCCTGGAGGAAACCCTCTCCCTCCTCGCCTCCTCCCCCTTCCCCGTGGCCCTGGAGAACCTGGCCCTGGAGGAGGCCGACCTCCTCCGGGGCCCGGAGGAGCTTAAGGCCCTCCTCTCCCGCTTCCCCGGGCTCGGCTTCTGCCTGGACGTGGGCCACGCCCTGGTGGAGCTTGGGCCCAAGGGGCCTCTCCTCTACTGGGAGGCCCTTCGGGAGAGGCTTCTTCACCTCCACCTCCACGACAACCACGGGCGGCGGGACGACCACCTCCCCGTGGGGGCGGGAAGCGTTCCCTGGGAGAGGCTCGCCCCCCTCCTGAAGGGCTTTTCCGGGACGGCGGCCCTGGAGGTGAGCGGGAGGGAGGAAGGCGTCCGGGGAAGCGTTCGCCGTCTGCAAACCCTCCTCACCTCCTGAGGGGACATCTGTCCTTGTGGGCTATCCTTATAGTGGTGGGGTGGGGTTTTGTACCCCTCTTCACATAGGGAGGCAGAATGGTCGTAGACCGGATTGAGGTGTACCTGGATGGGGCCCAGGAGCCCCTGGCGGTGCTCAAGGAGCCCCCTTACCGGCTCAGGCTGGACACCCGAAAGCTCCCCGACGGGGAGCACACCCTGAGGGTGGTTACCCACTTCCGCGGGGGTGGCCAGGAGATACGGGAGATCCCCTTCACCGTCAACAACTACCCCGACGTCCTGGTCCTGGGCATGGACGAGGGAAGCGAGGTGGCGGGGGAGGTGGAGCTCCGCCTGGCCGTGGGCGAGCCCGAGCTCCCCGTGGAGCTTCCCCGCTTCAATCCCCTCTGGTACGCCGTGGCCGCGGTGGTGGTCCTCGGCGGCATCTGGAGCTACTTCGCCCTCTCTCCGGCCGCCGAAAAAATCGTGGAGCAGGTAGCCCCACCCGCCCAAGAGGCCCAGGCCCACGGGAGCGGCCAGGAAGCGGCGGCGCCCGCGGGGGTGGACCCCGCCCTCATGGAAAAGGGCAAGGCCATCTACGAGGCGAACTGCGCCGCCTGCCACCAGGCGAACGGCCAGGGCATGCCCCCCGCCTTCCCCGCCCTGGCGGGCAGCCCCAACCTGAAGGACGCCCAGATGATCCTTAACATCGTAAAGAACGGCCGCGGGGCCATGCCCGCCGTGGGAGCGGGCTTCAGCGAGGAGGAGCTCAAGGCGGTGGCCACCTACATCCGCAACAGCTTCGGCAACAGCTTCGGCCCCGTGGAGTAAGGAGGGAGGATGTACCGCAACGACCCCATCCTGCCCACCTTCGCCCTTATCCTGGCGATCGGCCTCTTCTACGCCTCCTACCTGGACGGCCGCCACATCGCCCGCCTTCTGGGCCACACCCCCGAGGAGCTTTCCGTGGGCCAGATCGGGCTCATGGCCTTCGGGGCGGTCCTGCTTCTCTACGGACTCATGGGCCTGGTTTCCTACTGGCTGGAGGGCCTGGAGCTCCGCCCGGGCCGCCACTTCCCCAGCCCCGCCACCGCCCCCGTGGCCGCGGGGGTGATCCTGGTCCTCCTCCTCACCGCCCTCTCCGGCTTCTTCGTGCGCCTCCTCCTCTACTCCGCCCAGACCGGGCACAACCCCACCTGGCTCCAGGGCCTCGTCTTCGGGTCCATCAGCCTGGTGGTGGCGGCCCTCTTCGGCATCTACAAAAAGTTCTTCGGCCGGGACGAGGTCATCACCGAGGAGGAGAAGAGCGAGTTCCCCTGGTAGAGGTAAAGCATGGACGAGCGCGAGATCCGCTTAAGGCAGTCCCGAAGGAGGCTTTTCCTCAAGACGGCCATCGGCACCGGCATCGGCCTCTCCCTGGTCTCCGCCTTCTACGTGGGGGCGAGCCTCCGCCCCAAGCAGGAGGTGACCCCGGAGAAGGAGCCCTTAAAGCCTGGGGACATCCTGGTCTACGCCCAGGGCGGAGGGGAACCCAAGCCCATCCGGCTGGAAGAGCTGAAGCCGGGAGACCCCTTCGTCCTGGCTTACCCCATGGATCCCAAGACCAAGGTGGTGAAGAGCGGGGAGGCCAAGAACACCGTTTTGGTGGCCCGCTACGCCCCCGGGGAGCTCGCCCCCGAGGTGGCCCAGCACGCCGTGGAGGGCGTGGTGGCCTACTCGGCGGTCTGCACCCACCTGGGGTGCATCGTCAGCCAGTGGGTGGCCGATCAAAAGGCCGCCCTCTGCCCCTGCCATGGCGGGGTCTACGACCTGGCCCACGGGGCCCGGGTCACCGCCGGCCCCCCGCCCCGCCCCGTGCCCCAGCTTCCCCTAAAGGTGGAGGAAGGGGTCCTGGTGGCGGCGGGGGAGTTCCTGGGCGAGGTGGGGGTCAAGGCCGAGGCCGGCTTCTGCCGCCGGGTCTAGGAGGGAAGCATGTACAAGTGGCTTGACGAACGCCTGGACCTCACGGGGCTCTACCAAAAGGTGCTCCGCAAGGCCTTTCCCGTGCACCACTCCTTCTTCCTGGGGGAGATCACCCTCTTCGCCTTCGTGGTCCTGGTCCTTACCGGGGTCTTCCTCACCCTGAACTACGAGCCCTCCATCCGCGAGGTCAAACTCCCCGACGGGCGCACGGTGCCCGCCGCCTACGGGAGCGTCCTTTACATAGACAGCCTCCCCTTTGGCGCCGTGATCCGGAGCCTCCACCACTGGTCGGCCCACGCGATGATCGCCGCCGCCTTCCTCCACATGCTCCGGATCCTCCTCACCGGGGCCTACAAGAAGCCCCGGGAGCTCAACTACCTGGTGGGGCTTGGGCTTCTGGGCCTCGCCGTGGTCACCGCCTTCACCGGCTACGCCCTCCCCTACGACAACTACGCTGTGACCGCCACCCGCATCGGCTACGGCATCGCCCACTCCATCCCCTGGATCGGGACCGCCCTGGCGGAGGTGATGTTCGGGGGGGAGTTCCCGGGGTCGGAAAAGTCCATCCCTAGGCTCTATAGCCTCCACGTCCTTTGGCTTCCCCTCCTCCTCATGGCCCTCATCGGGCTGCACCTCGTGATCATGGTGAAGCAGAAGCACACCCAGCCCCCCTACGCCCAGAGGGTGGCCCCGGGGAAGATCCTGGGGGTCCCCATGTACCCCCAGCAGATGGTCATGATGGGGGTCCTCTTCGCCCTCTACGTGGGCCTCATGACCATGATCGCCGGGGCCTTCCTCGCCCACCCCGTGGAGGCCTTCGGCCCGCCTACCCCCAACACCCCGGCGGTGAAGCCCGACTGGTACTTCCTCTGGATCTACGGCATCCTGCAGATCATCCCCTCCAGCTGGGAGTTCCGCCTCTTCGGGGCCACCATCGGCCCGGAGTTCATCGGCGGCGTGCTGGTGCCCGGGATTCTGGGGCTGGTGGGCCTGCTTTTGCCCTTCGTGGATACCCGTAAGGACAAGATGCGCTACATGGAACTGCCCTCGGAACGCCCGGTGCGCACCAGCGCCATCCTGGCCCTTCTGGTCTTCTTCCTGATGGCGAGCCTCGCCGGGTACAAGATCGACTTCCAGCAGCAGGGCCTTCTCCTGGGGAGCAACGCCGTGCTCTGGACCCTGGTCCTGGGGGGGCCCCTCCTCACCTTCTTCCTCTCCTACACCCTGATGCGCATCTTCTACGGAAAGAGGGAAGAGAGGGCGTTCTAAGTACCCCACCGCGGCTTTTGCCGCGGTGGGGACCCCAAAAGGGTTTTCCCACAGCTCCAGCTCGGGCATCCCATGTTGCAAAGCTAACGCGCGGGCCCTTAGCCACCTGCGCGCGAAGAAAGCCCCCGCCAGAGGCGGGGGCTTGGGTTTTAAGGGACGGGCTACTTCTTTTCCTCTTCCAGCCCCAGGCTCGCCAGGAGGTCGCCGTAGAGGTCGCCGAGCTTCACGCTGGCGGTGGCGGTGGGCACGGCGGAGGCGTCGTAGAGGTTGTACTCGGCCACGGCCCCGTACTCGTACTCCCGGCGCTCCTCGCGGCGGCCCGTGGTCTTGCGCTTGCCCCGGGCCTCCTTGCCCTTGGCCCGGCGCGGGCGCTCCTCCTCCACCCTGGGCGGGGGCGGGGGAAGGAGGCGCTTGCGGGAGAGGGAGATGCGCTGCTCCACGGGGTCGATGTGGAGGACCACCACCTCCATCTCGTCCCCTTTCTTGAAGAGGGCGGCGGGGTTCTCAATCCGGATGTGGTCCAGCTCGGAAACGTGGACCAGGCCTTCCATCCCTGGCTCCACCTCCACGAAGACCCCGAAGTCCGTGACCCCGGTGACCCGCCCCTTGACCACGGTGCCGGGAGGGTACTTCTCCGTGAGCTGCTGCCAGGGGTCGGGCTGGGTCTGCTTGAGGCCTAAGGAGAGGCGGCGCTCGGTAGGGTCCAGCCGAAGGACCACGGCCTCCACCTCGTCCCCCTCCTTCACCACCTCGGAGGGGTGCTTGGGGCGCTTGGTCCAGGAGAGCTCGGAGATGTGGATGAGGCCCTCGAGGCCCGGCTCCACCTCCACGAAGGCCCCGAAGGGGGTGAGCCCCACCACCTTGCCCCGCACCCGGGTGCCCACGGGGTACTTCTCCGCCACCGTGGTCCAGGGATCGGGGATGAGGGCCTTGATGGAGAGGTTGACCCGCTCCTTGGCCGGGTCCACGGAAAGGACCTGGGCCCGCACCTTTTGCCCCTTCTGGAGGACCTCCCTGGGGTGCTGGAAACGGCCCCAGGTGATCTCCGAGCGGTGGACCAGGCCGTCCACGGGGCCAAGGTTGACGAAGGCCCCGAAATCGGTGACGTCGGCCACGGTGCCCTCCACCACCTGGCCGGGCGAGAGGCTCTGCAAGAAAGCCTCCTTGGCCTTCTTCTGCTCCTCCTCCAGGAGGGCCCGGCGGGAGAGGAGCACCCGCCCCTTCTTGCGGTTGAACTCAATGATCTTGGCCAGGATCTGCTGGCCCACGTAGGCGTCCAGGTTGGGGGTGCGCCTCAGGTCCAGCTGGGAGGCAGGAATGAAGGCCTCCACCCCATCCAGGTCGGCGACCACGCCCCCCTTGACCTTCTCCTTCACCGTGACGGCGACCGGTTCCCCCTTCTCGTAAAGGGCTTGGATGCGGTCCCAGCGCTCCTGGGCCTCCACCTTCCTGCGGGAAAGGAGCACCTGCCCCGTCTCGGGGTCCACCTTGATCACCTGGACCCGGACGGCGTCCCCGGGCTTGAGGAGGGTCTTAAGCTCCTCTTCGGGGAGGACCTTCTCCGTGAGCTGGTTGAAGGGGATGATGCCTTCCGTCTTCGCGCCGATGTCCACCGCCACGCCTTCGGAACCCACCAAGACCACCGTGCCCGTCAGGACCTGGCCGGGGCGCACCCGCTTCTCCAGGCGGGCCTCGGTCTCCTGAAGGGCCTCTTCCATGCTGAAGGTCTTTTCTGGGGTCTGGGTCGCCTTTTCTTCCATGCCGCCTCTTTCCTCCTTACGCGCCTTCCTTCGGGAAGGCGGGCGCTTTGCGCGCGCGTCCACACGAAAAGGCGGGGGAGAACCCTTACTCCCCGCTTCCGTGAGAACGAGCCCCGAAGGGCATACCCTTCCTTTATACCACGGGGTGGGCTTCCTGCCAAGGGGCAGGGCATAATGGGGGCATGGAAACCCTGGAATGGATGAAGGCGAGGCTTCCCGACCTCCTCAAGGACCTCGAGGCCTTCGTGCGCCGGGAGTCCCCCTCGGGAGACCTTACCGGCCTCAAGGAGGCCGCGGCCTTCCTGGAGGAGGCCTTCGGGCCTTTGGAGGGAAGGCTTTCCCGCAAGGACACCCCCAAGGGGCCTATCCTCTTCCTCAAGCGGGAAGGGGAAGGAACCCCCGTACTCGTCCTCTGCCACTACGACACCGTCCACCCCAAGGGGAGCTTCCCCGAGGCCTTCCGCCTGGAGAGGGAAAAGGCCATCGGCCCCGGGGTCTACGACATGAAGGGGGGGATCGTCGCCCTCCTCTACGCCCTGCGCCACGCCGAGGCCACGGGGCGGAAGCTCCCTGCCCTGGAGGTCCTCTTCACCCCCGACGAGGAGGTGGGCTCCCCGGAAAGCCGCCCCCTCATTGAGGCCGCCGCCCGGAAGGCCCGGGCCGCCCTGGTGCTGGAACCCCCCACGGGGGAAGGGGACCTGAAGGTGGCCCGGAAGGGGGTGGGCCTCTACCGCCTAAAGGCCATCGGCAAGGCCGCCCACCAGGGGGTGGAGCCGGAGAAGGGGGTGAACGCCATCCTGGAGCTCGCCCACCAGATCTTGAAGGTGGCGGCGCTGGAAGACCGGGAGAAGGGCACCACCCTGGGGCCGAACCGCATCCGGGGCGGCACGGCCACCAACGTGGTGGCCGAGGAGGCCGAGGTGGAGATAGACCTCCGGGCCTGGACCCTGGAGGAGGCCAGGCGGGTGGAGGAGGGGCTAAGGGCCCTAAAGCCCGTCCTCCCTGGGGCGAGGCTGGAGCTTTCGGGCGGCCTCAACCGCCCCCCCATGGAGCCCACCCCGGAAAGCCTGGCCCTCTTTGAAAAGGCGCGGGTCATCGGGGAGAGGCTGGGCCTCGCCTTACGCCCGGGCAAGGTGGGTGGGGGGTCCGACGGGAACTTCACCGCCGCCTTGGGGGTGCCCACCCTGGACGGCCTTGGGCTTCTCGGCGGGGACGCCCACCAGCGGACGGAGTACGTGGTGGTGCCGGAGATCCCGCGCCGCGCCGCCCTCCTCGCCGAGCTCCTCTACGCCCTATGAGCCCCTCCCCATCCGCCCAAAGGGTGCAGGAGGTCCGGGCCCTCGCCGGCTTCGCCACCGGCGGGGTGCCCCCCGTGGTCCACGCCGCCTTCCCGGACGAGGACATCCTCCTCTGCCCCAGGGTCTTCGCGGCCGGGGGCACCCCGAGGGCCCTCTTCGCCCTCACCCAGGCGCGGGTGGCGGACCTGAAGGAGGCCTAGCCGTGTGGTTCTTCCGCAAAGACCCCCACGTGAAGCCCGAGGGCCCCCGGGCCTTCCGGGTCCGGGTGCGCACGAAAAGCGGGGAAGTGGTGGAGGTCAGGCTCTCCAAAAGCATGGAGATCTCGCCCACCGAAGAGGGCTACTACGTGCGCAAGGAGATCGTGGCCCCGAGGAGCCTGGACCGGGCGGTCTTGGAGATCTGGTTTGACCGGGGCTACCGCCCGGTGCGCAAGGCGGTGGAGGGCGGAGAGCTTCTTCCTATTCGGGAGTGGACGGGGTAAAGTGAGGACATGGAAAAACTCCTGCTCCTTTTAGGCTTGGCCCTCATGGTCTACAACGTCCTCTACGGCCTCAAGCTAAGGAGGGCCGCTCCAGGCGGGGTCATCGGGGAACGCATGGGGCAAGCCCTCTTCCTCATCGGTTTCTTCGCCCTGGCCTACCTGGGGGTCATCCTCCTCACCTGGAGCGAGCCTTCCAGCCTTCTCCTCGTTCTCCTCTCCTTCATCCTCCTCCTAGGGGCGGTCTTCGTCTACCTGATCCTCCGCTTGGTGGACGCCATCGTGGCCTCCCTGTAGCCATGGTCTTCCGCCGCAACCCCAATCCCCCCGAAGGCTGGACGCCCACCCCCGCGGAGTGGCGGGTCTACGCCCTTTGCGACGGGCGCCGCACGGAGGAGGAGGTGGTGCGGGAAAGCGGCCTGGGGGAGGAGGCCTACCGGGCTCTGGCCAGCCTCCTGAAGCGGGGCCTGATCCTCCCCGTGGAAGGCCCCAAGGAGCTCTGCGCCAAGCTGGTGGAGCTCCTCAGGTCCCGGCTCGGCCCTCGGGCCGAGCCCTTTGTTGCCCGGCTAAAGGGGTGCGAGAACCGGGAAGCTCTGGAGGAAGAGGCCCTGAGGGTGGCCCTGAAGGTCAAGCTCACCCTGGACAAAAAGACCGGGGAGGAACTGGAAAAGGCGGTAAGGGCCCTCTTCCGCTAGGGTGGGGGCCTTCTTCGCCCACCCAGGCTTGGGCGAGGGGTCCGCTAAACGAGCCTTCCCTCCAGGAAGGCCCGGCTCCTCGGGTCCCGGGGGGCCTGGAAGAAGTCCCGGGCCTCGGCCAGCTCCACCGCCTCCCCCTGGAGGAGGAAGAGCACCCGCCCCGCCAGGCGCCGGGCCTGGAAGAGGTCGTGGGTGGCCAGCACCACCCCCCGGCCCTCCCCGGCCGCCGCCCGCAGGAGGGCCTCCACCCGGGCCACGTTGGCGAGGTCCAGGCTGGCGGTGGGCTCGTCCAGGAGGAGCACCTCCGGCTCCACCAGGAGGGTGCGGGCCAAGGAGAGGCGCACCGCCTCCCCTCCCGAGAGGCTTTGGGCCGGGCGCCGGGCCATCTCCCCAAGCCCCACCCGCTTTAGGAGGGCCTCCGCCTTGGCCCGGGCGAGGGGCCCCGGCACCCCGTGGAGGCGGAGGCCGAAGGCGGCGTTCTCCAGGACGCTCCGCCTGAGGAGGATGGGGTTTTGGGGCAGGTAGGCGCGGAAGCCCCCTTCCACCTGGCCCTCCAGGGGGGTGAGGAGGCCCGCGAGGAGGCGGAGCAGGGTGGTTTTGCCGCTTCCCGAGGGCCCGAGCACCGCCAGGATCTCCCCGGGGTAGACGGAGAGGGCAGGCACCCAGAGGGTAAAGCCGGAGTGCCGATGGAGGAGCCCCTCGGCCCGAAGGAGCGGCCTCATTCCCGCTCCAGGATAACCAGGAAGCCGGTGACCAAAAGGGCCACCCCCAGGAGGATCAGGCCCAGGGCCAGGGCCGCTTCCACCTCCCCCTTGCGGGTTTCCAGGACGATGGCCGTGGTCAGGACCCGGGTGTGGTGCCGGATGTCCCCGCCCACCAGGGTGGCCGCCCCCACCTCGCTGATGGCCCCGCCGAAGCCCGCGGCCAGGGCAGCGGCCAGGGTGCGGCGGCTCTCAAAGAAGAGGGCGGGGAGGACCTGGTCCTCCCGCCCCCCCAGGCTTCGCACCAGAAGCCGCACCTCCTCCGCCCTGGCCCGGGCCGCGGAGAGCACGAAGGCGGCGATGACAGGGAAGGCCAGGATGGCCTCGGCCAGCACCATGGCGTAAGGGGTATAGAGGAGGTCCAGAAAGCCCAGGGGGCCGGAGCGGGAGAGGAGGAGGTAGAGGAAAAGCCCCACCACCACGGGAGGAAGGGCGAGCCCGGCGTAGAGGACCGCCCGGCCCAGGGGCCCGCCCCCGCCCCTCAGGGCCAGCCAGAGCCCCAGGGGCACGGCGGGAAGGGCGGCGAGAAGGGTAGCCGAACCGGCCACCCCGAGGCTTCTTAGGGTGATCTCCAGGAGCTCAGCGGCTTCCATTCACGGGGAAGAGGCACCGCCCCTTCAGGGGCTGGAAGAGGGGCTGGCCTTCCACCTGGAGGCCCAGCATCCGCCGGACCGCCTCCTCGGAGGCGAGGAAGTCCCTTAGCTTCCGGGCCTCCTCGAGCCTAGGCGAGCCCGGCACCACGTAGACGCTGTACTGGTTGAGGAGAAGGGGGTCGTCCCGGTCGTAGAGGGGGGAAAGGCCCCGCTTTTTCCCCACGGTGAGGTAGGTGGCCAGGTCGGAGAGGGTGTAGGCCCGCTTCTCCGCCGCGAGGACCAGGGTCTGCCCCATCCCCGCCCCCGACTCCAGGTACCAGGGGGGCCCGGGCCGGATCCCCGCCTTCTCCCAAAGGGCGAGCTCCTTCAGGTGGGTTCCCGAGCGGTCCCCGCGGGACACGAAGGGCGCCTTGGCCGAGGCGACGCGCCTCATGGCCTCCAGGACGTCCTTGGCCTCCCGGACCCCGGCCGGGTCCTCCTGCGGGCCCACCAGCAGGAAGCGGTTCTTGGCCAGGCAGTACCCTTCCGCCAGGAAGCCCCGCTTCCGGTACTGGGCCTCGAGGTCGGGGGCGTGGACCAGCACCGCGTCGGCGTCCTTGCGCTCGGCCAGGGCCAGGGCCTGCCCGGTGCCCACGGCGACCACCCCCACCTTCACCCCCGTGGCCTGGGTGAAGGCGGGGAGGAGCCGGTCCAGGAGGCCCGAGTCGTAAACGCTGGTGGTGGTGGCGAGGCGCAGGGCCTGGGCCAAGAGAAGAAAGGGGAGCAAAACCGCCATGCGGCGCATGGACCTAGCCTAGACTGGGGCCCGTGGGGCTGCAAGAGGCCCTGGAGCTTTGGCGCGAGGGGCACTACTTTGAGGCCCACGAAGCCCTGGAGGCCCTTTGGCGGCGGGCCGAGGGGGAGGAGCGCCGCTTTCTCCAGGGGCTCATCCTCCTGGCGGCGGCCCTCCACCAGCGGAGCCAGGGAAGGACGGGCCTGCGCAACCTGAGGAAGGCCGAAGCCAGGCTGGAGGGCCTCCCCTCCCCCTACCTCGGGGTGGACTGGAAGCCCCTCCTCCTGGAGGCCCGGCGTAGACTTGGGGAGTGAAGGCGGAGGTTTTGGTCTACCGCGGCGAGCTTGTGGAAAACCGGCACCGGGTCTCCTTGGCCCTATACGGGAAGGAGGGGCTTTTGGCCTACGCCGGGAACCCGGCCCTCCTGAGCTACCTCCGCTCCTCGGCCAAGCCCTTCCAGGCCCTGGCCCTCTTCCTCACGGGGGCGGTGGAGCGGTTCGGCCTCACGGAGGAGGAGGTGGCCCTGGCCACCGCAAGCCACGACGGCACCCCCCGCCACGTGGAGGTGGCCGCCCGCTTCCTGGCCAAGCTCGGCCTGGGCCCCGAGCACCTGGTCTGCGGGGTGCACCCGCCCTTTTCCCGGGAGGCCCGGCGGGCCCTGGAGGAGGCGGGCCTTGGACCCACCCCCCTGCACCACAACTGCTCGGGCAAGCACGCCGGGATGCTGGCGGCGGCCCGGGCCCTGGGGGCCCCCACCGAGGGGTACGAGCGCCCCGACCACCCGGTGCAGGCCCTGAACCGGAAGACCCTCGCCGAGCTCTCCGGAGCCGAGCCCTTCCAGGCCACCGACGGGTGCAGCGTGCCCACCTTCGCCCTCCCCCTCGCTCGGGCGGCCCGGCTCTTTTACCTCCTCGCCGCCCCCGAGGAGGCCCCCGAGGCCTACCGGGAGCCCTTGAGGCGCGTGCGGGAGGCCATGCGCCGCCACCCCGACCTCGTGGCCGGGCCGGGGAGCGTGGACACCCTCCTTATGGAAAGGCTGCCCGTGGTGGCCAAGCGGGGGGCGGACGGGTACTACGGCCTCGCCCTCCTAGAGGGCCCCAAGGGGCCCCTGGGCCTCGCCCTCAAGGTGGAGGACGGCTCGGCCCAGGCCCGGGAGGTGATGGTGGTGGCCCTCCTCCGGGCCCTGGGGCTGGACCCCGGCCCCACCCCCTGGGACCGGCCCGAGGTGCGAAACCACCGGGGGCTTCCCGTGGGCCACCTCGAGGCCCGGCTAGGGCTCTCCTGGCTGTAGCGCCAAGCCAGTGAACCCGGACAAACCCATGCCTTCAGAGGCCTCGCTCCAGAACCTGATGGAAAGGCCCTTCCCTTCCCACCGGTCCCTGGCCCGCTACGCCCTCGAGCACCTGGACCTTCAGCTCCTAGAGGCTCTCCTGGAGAGGCTTGTCCGGGAACGGGAGGCCCACCTCGCCGGAGGGGAAGCTTCTTCCGGCCGGGCGCCGGCGCTTTTGGAGCTCATCGCCTACGGCCTTAGGGTTCTTCTCA
>NZ_JBWGQW010000025.1:20288-23741 GCF_056332225.1 Thermus sp.
CTCCCTTCTCCCGCCCCCTCCGGGGTTAGGCAAGCCCACAAGCCCTTGACAAGAACCTGCCCGGGGCAGAATAATGACCCTTGGTTGACACTCTCACCCTTTGAGCGTCAAAGGAGGGAGTGGGTATGGCTGCGGAGGTGAAGACGGTGATCAAGCCCCTAGGCGACCGGGTCGTGGTGAAGCGGATCGAGGAGGAGCCCAAGACCAAGGGCGGCATCGTCCTGCCCGACACCGCCAAGGAGAAGCCCCAGAAGGGCAAGGTGATCGCGGTGGGCACGGGCCGCGTGCTGGAGAACGGCCAGAAGGTGCCCCTCGAGGTCAAGGAGGGGGACATCGTGGTCTTCGCCAAGTACGGCGGCACCGAGATCGAGATCGACGGCGAGGAGTACGTGATCCTCTCCGAGCGCGACCTCTTGGCGGTCCTGCAGTAAAGGAGGTGAACCATGGCGAAGATCCTGGTGTTTGACGAGGCGGCTCGCAGGGCGCTGGAGCGCGGCGTGAACGCGGTGGCCGACGCGGTGAAGGTCACCCTTGGCCCCCGGGGCCGGAACGTGGTCCTGGAGAAGAAGTTCGGCTCCCCCACCATCACCAAAGACGGGGTGACGGTAGCCAAGGAGATTGAGCTGGAGAACCACCTGGAGAACATCGGGGCCCAGCTCCTCAAGGAGGTGGCCTCCAAGACCAACGACGTGGCGGGCGACGGCACCACCACGGCCACCGTCTTGGCCCAGGCCATCGTCCGGGAAGGCCTGAAGAACGTGGCCGCCGGGGCCAACCCCCTCGCCCTCAAGCGGGGCATTGAGAAGGCGGTGGAGGCCGCGGTGGAGAAGATCAAGGCCCTCGCCATCCCCGTGGAGGACCGGAAGGCCATTGAGGAGGTGGCCACCATCTCCGCCAACGACCCCGACGTCGGCAAGCTCATCGCCGACGCCATGGAGAAGGTGGGGAAGGAGGGGATCATCACCGTTGAGGAGTCCAAGAGCCTGGAGAC
This sequence comes from Thermus sp., assembly GCF_056332225.1. NCBI lineage: Bacteria > Thermotogati > Deinococcota > Deinococci > Thermales > Thermaceae > Thermus > Thermus sp. The sequence continues at coordinate 21,280 of NZ_JBWGQW010000025.1, forward strand.
CGAGCTGAAGTTCGTGGAGGGGTACCAGTTTGACAAGGGGTACATCTCCCCCTACTTCGTCACCAACCCCGAGGCCATGGAGGCGGTCCTCGAGGACGCCTTCATCCTCATCGTGGAGAAGAAGGTCTCCAACGTCCGCGAGCTCCTCCCCATCCTGGAGCAGGTGGCCCAGACCGGCAAGCCCCTCCTCCTCATCGCCGAGGACGTGGAGGGCGAGGCCCTCGCCACCTTGGTGGTGAACAAGCTCCGGGGCACCCTGAACGTGGCCGCGGTGAAGGCCCCCGGCTTCGGTGACCGCCGCAAGGAGATGCTCAAGGACATCGCGGCCGTCACCGGCGGCACCGTGATCTCCGAGGAGCTCGGCTTCAAGCTGGAGAACGCCACCCTCTCCATGCTGGGCCGGGCCGAGCGGGTGCGCATCACCAAGGACGAGACCACCATCGTGGGCGGCAAGGGCAAGAAGGAGGACATTGAGGCCCGGATCAACGGCATCAGGAAGGAGCTGGAGACCACCGACAGCGAGTACGCCAAGGAGAAGCTCCAGGAGCGCCTGGCCAAGCTCGCGGGCGGGGTGGCCGTGATCCGGGTGGGCGCCGCCACCGAGACCGAGCTCAAGGAGAAGAAGCACCGCTTTGAGGACGCCCTGAACGCCACCCGGGCCGCGGTGGAAGAGGGGATCGTTCCGGGCGGCGGCGTGGCCCTCCTTCGGGCCATCAGCGCCGTGGAGGAGCTCATCGCCAAGCTGGAAGGGGATGAGGCCACGGGCGCCAAGATCGTCCGCCGCGCCCTGGAGGAGCCCGCCCGCCAGATCGCCGAGAACGCCGGCTACGAGGGGTCCGTGGTGGTGCAGAAGATCCTCTCCGAGACCAAGAACCTCCGCTTCGGCTTCAACGCCGCCACCGGGGAGTACGTGGACATGGTGGAGGCCGGGATCGTGGACCCCGCCAAGGTGACCCGCTCCGCCCTCCAGAACGCCTCCTCCATCGGCGCCCTCATCCTCACCACCGAGGCGGTGGTGGCCGAGAAGCCCGAGAAGAAGGAGTCCACCCCCGCCCCCGCGGGCGCCGGGGACATGGACTTCTAAGGCCGCGTGAGGCCAAGGGGCTGGGCCAGCCCAGCCCCTTTTTCTTTCGTCCCCATGCTGGCTTGCGCCGGCATGGGTGGGATGCCCAAGCTAGGGCTTTGGGAAAGCGCTTTTTGGGGCCCCCACCGCGGCAAAAGCCGCGGTGGGGTGCTTAGAAGGGAACCGCCTCCTCCTTCTGGCCGCCCCCGTTCCCCTGGAGGAAAACCTCCCGGTCCGGCACCAGGTAGGCGCGGAAGCCCTCGGCCTCGAGGGCCCCCAGGGCCCCCTCCCCCACCCGGGCCTCCCGGAGGGCGAAGAGGGCCTCCCCGAAGGGGCCCTGGACCCGCACGTAGAGGGGCAAGGGCCCGGGGTGCTCGTCCAGGAGGCTCTTGAGGAGGGCCACCCCCTTTTCGTCCAGGAGGGCGTGGTCCACCTCCACCTCCAGGGCCTTGGGGGCCTCGGCCACCTCCTCGTGGGTCCAGACCGCCTGGGCGATGACCCTTAGGCCCCCCTCCTCCCGCTCCACCTCGGCGAGGACGAGGAGGGGGAGGTCCTCCCTGAGCTTGGGGGAGACCCCCTCGTAGGCCCGGCCGAAGGCCACCGCCTCCAGGGCCCCGGTCTCGTCGGAGAGGGTGAAGCGGGCCATCATGCCCCCCGAGCGGGTGGGCTTGCGCACCACCTCCTCCACCATGCCCGCCAGGAGGACCCGGGAGCGGGGAGGAAGCCCCCTTGCGAAGTCTTCCAGCTCCCCTAGGGTGCAGCTCGCCGCCTCCCTCAGGCCCGGGTAGCGGAGGACGGGGTGGCCGGAGACGTAGATGCCCAGGGCCTCCTTCTCGTAGCGGAGCCGGGTGATCTCGTCCAGGGGCGGGGCCTCCTGGAGGGGGGGCTCCTCCACCTCGGCGAAAAGCCCCCACATCCCCGAGCGCTCCCGCTCCCGGACCCCCGCGGCCCAGCGGAGCAGGGGGTCCAGGGAGGCGAGGAGCCTCGCCCGGTCCCCGAAGGCGTCCATGGCCCCCGCCTTGATGAGGGACTCCAGGGTGCGCTTGTTCACCACCTTCTCGTCCAGGCGCTTGAGGAAGTCCCCTAGGCTCCTGAAGGGGCCGCCCCGCTCCCGCTCCTCGAGGATGGCCAGGGCCGCCCCCTCCCCCACGTTCTTCACCGCCGAAAGCCCGAAGAGGATCTCCTCCCCCACCACCTTGAAGTCAAAGCCCGAGCGGTTGATGTCGGGGGGAAGGACCTCTATGCCCATGGCCCGGGCGTCCCGGATGTACTCCGCCACCTTGTCGGAATCCTGCCGCTCCACGGAAAGGAGGGCGGCCATGAACTCCACGGGGTAGTGGGCCTTCACGTAGGCCGTCTGGTAGGAGAGGAGGCTGTAGGCGGCGGCGTGGGAGTTGTG
>NZ_JBWGQW010000026.1:0-18840 GCF_056332225.1 Thermus sp.
AGTGGTCAGCGAAGCTACCTTGAGGCCTGGGTGTATCTGGGCATGCTACGCTTGTTGGTGAAGCGGCTGGCCAGGGCCGCGTAGCTGGCCGTGGAGAGCTTTTACGACAGCCTCTCAGTTGCCCGGGTCCTTGTGCCAGGAGGGGTTTTCTGGTATAAAGGCCCTTGGGGAGTAGCCGCCCCGTAAAGGGGCCAGCCGGTCGTCAGTACGGGAGGCTTCCCCGGTCGGCTGGGGCGCCTTAGGGCGCATGGCGAGACCACCTGGAAGGGTGGCCTCGAGGCTCTTGCTACTCCCCAGGAAGGAGGAAGAGCATGGACATGCTGGCGTTGGCGCTCATGGGGCTGGTGTTCGTGGCCAGCCTGATCATCCAGGGAGGGTTGCAGGCCACCTTCGCCCGCTATGCCCGGGTGGCCAACAGCCGCGGCCTCACGGGGGCCGAGGTGGCCCGGGCCATCCTGGACGCCCATGGCCTCGCCCAGGTGCGGGTGGAACCCGTGCCCGGGGCCCTCACCGACCACTACGACCCCCACGCCAAGGCGGTGCGGCTTTCCGAGCCCAACTACGCTTCCCCTAGCCTCGCCGCTTTGGCCGTGGCGGCCCACGAGGTGGGGCACGCGGTGCAGGATGCCCAGGGCTACGCCTGGCTCAGGGTGCGGGCGAGCCTCTGGCCGGCGGCGAGCCTCGGGAGCAACCTGGGGCCCATCCTGGTGCTGGCGGGTCTCTTCCTCGGGGCCATCGGCCTCGCCAAGCTCGGCCTCTACCTCTACCTGGCCGTGGCCCTCTTCCAGCTCATCACCCTGCCCGTGGAGTTTGACGCCTCCAGGAGGGCCCTGGAGTTCCTCCGGCGCATGGGCTTCCTGAGCCGCGAGGAGATGGGCCCGGCCCGGCAGGTGCTCACCTGGGCGGCCCTCACTTACGTGGCGGCTTTGGCGAGCTCCTTGGCCACCATCCTCTACTACGCAAGCCTCCTGGGCTTCTTTGGCCGGAGGGAGGAGTAGGTGCCCCTGCTTCTTTGTCCCCACTGCCAGGTGGGCATGAAGGAGGTGGAGCGCCGGGGGGTCCTCATAGACCTCTGCCCGCAGTGCGGGGGGGTGTGGCTGGACCGGGGGGAGCTGGAGAAGCTTTTGGCCGAGGCCCGCGAGGTGGAGCGCTCCTACGAGGAGGAACGGGAGGCCTACTACCGCAAGGAGGGGAAGCCCTACAAGAAGAAAAAGGGCTTTCTGGAGCTCTTTGACTTCTTTGATTAGCCCTTCCTCGGCCCCCTGGCCAGGAGGGGGTAGCGGGAAGACCCCCTGGGGAAGCCCAGGGGGTCCTTGGCCTCGAGGGCTACTCGGCCTTCTGGAGGCGGAGGTACCAGCGGCGGTACTCGGTGTACTCCCCTTTCTTGGCCTCGTCGGCCTTCAGCTCGGGGAGGGTGGCGGGGGGCTTGACGATGCCCGGCTCCCCGGGCCGCCAGTTGGCGGGGGTGTTGAGGCCGGTGCGGTCGGTGAACTGCAGGGCCTGGAGGAAGCGGAGGATCTCGTCAATGTTGCGGCCCGTGGTCAGGGGGTAGTAGAGCATGCCCCGCAGGATCCCCTGGGGGTCAATGATGAAGACCGCCCGCACCGCCGCGGTTTCGCTGGCGGCGGGGTGGATCATGCCGTAGAGCTTGGAGACCCTCATGTCCAGGTCGGCGATGACGGGGAAGGTGATGGAGATGCCCGACATCTCCTCCAGGTCCTTGAGCCAGGCCAGGTGGGCGTAGATGGAGTCTATGGAAAGGCCCACCAGCTGGGCTCCCAGGGCCTCAAACTCCTTCTGCCGTTCGGCGAAGGCCAAAAACTCCGTGGAGCAGACCGGGGTGAAGTCGGCGGGGTGGCTGAAGAGGACCACCCACTTGCCCCTCAGGTCGGAAAGCCTCAGGTCCCCGAGGGTGGTCTTGGCCACGAAGTCGGGAGCGGGTTCGTTCAGGCGGGGTAGGGTGGGTACGGCGGTTTCATCCATACACGGCCTCCTTTCGCTGGCCGGGCCAGCGGGGGAATTATACCTCATCGGGGTATTTAACGCAAGCGCTTCGCATTATCGGTTGTTCCCGGAGCCCCCGAGCCTTCCCCGCTCCTTGCGGGAGCGGAGCTTCTCCAGGTTGGCCTGGGCCACGGCCTCGAGGCTCGCCCCCAGGTCCGTGGCCACCTGGGCCGCGTACCAGAGCACGTCCCCAAGCTCGGCGAGGATGGCTTCCCGCGCCTCCTCGCTGAGTTGCCCCCCGTGGTCCCGCAGGACCTTCTTCACCTTGTTGGCGAGCTCCCCGGCCTCCCCGGCGAGGCCCAGGGCGGGGTAGACCAGGCGGTGGGCCTCGGGGTAGAGGGCGGTCTTCTGGGCCTCTTTCTGGTACTCCTCAAAGCTCATGGACCACCTCCTTGCGGATGGCGTACACCCGGCTCACCCCCCCTTCGGTGGTGACCCCGTAGAGGGCGTGGCAGGCCTCCATGGTCCGCTTCTGGTGGGTCACCAGGAGGAACTGCCGCCCCGAGCGCAAAAAGCGGGCGAAGCGCAGGAGGTTCGCCTCGTCTAAGGCGGCGTCCACCTCGTCCAGAATGGCGATGGGAAGCCCCCCTTGAAGCTCCCCCAGGGCGAAGAGGAAGGCCAGGGCCCCAAGGGTCTTCTCCCCTAGGGAGAGGAGGCGGAGGTCCTGGGTGCGCTTGCCCCGGGGCACGAGGAGAAGCCGAAGCCCCCGGCCTTCCCGCCGGACCTCGGCCTGGGCTCCAAGAAGCCCTTCGGCGTGGGCCCGGAAGGCCTCCTGGAAGCGGTGGAAGCTCTCCTTAAGGCGCTCGGCGTACTCCCTCTCCACCGCCCTGACCTCGGCCTCGAGGCGGAGGAGGGCCTCCGTGGCCTCCTGCACCTCCTTCTCCTTGGCCAGGAGGAGGGGCTTCAGGGCGGCGAGCTCCCTTTCGGCCAGGGCGTTCACCGGGCCCAGGGCCTGCTGGTCCCGTTCGGCCTGGGCGAGCCGCGCCTGGAGGGCCCGGGGGCTTCCCGGGTGGCGTTCCCCGGGGGGAAGCTGGGCGAGCTCCCGGGAAAGCTCCTCCAGGAGGGCTTCCCTCCGGGCCAGGGTGAGGCGGAGGGCCTCCCGCTCCGAAAGCAGGGCGTTCCAGCGGGCGAGGGCCTGGGCCAGGGCCTCCTCGGCCTGGCGCCTTTCCCGGCGCAGGGCCTCGAGGCGGGCCTCCAGGGCCTTGGCCTCCTCCTCCAGGGGGCTTGAGGCCACGAGGCGGCCTTCCAGCTCGGCGAGGCGGGCCCTCACCCGTTTGGCCTCCTCCCTCGCCTCGGCCCAGGCCTCCTTGGCCTCCTTGAGGAGGCGCCAGCGCTCCCAGGCCCCGGCCTGGGCCAGGGCCTCCTCCAGGGCCTTTTTCTCCATGAGGAGCGCCTCGAGCCTTCCCCCCTCCAGGGGCTCCTTCGGGGGCGAGGGGGGCTCGGGGGGCCTGGGAGGTGGGGTCTGGAGGCGGGCCTTGAGGGCCCTCACCTGGGCCCGGGCCTCCTCCAGGGCCTGGGCCTTGGGCAGGGGCTTCAGGGCTTCCTCCAGGGCTTGGGCTTCCTCCTTCAGGCGGCCGAGCTCCCCGTGAAGTTCCTCCAGACGCCCCCGGAGGCGCAGGGCCTCTCCTCCTCCCTTCACCCTCCCCCCGGTGAGGGCCCCGGTGCGCTCCAGGACCTCCCCCTCCAGGGTGACGAGCCTTTCCCTTCCCCCCGCCCTGCGGTAGGCCAGGGCGGCCTCGAGGTCCCGGAAGACCAGGGTGTCCCCCAGGAGGACCCTTAAGACGGCCTCCTCAGGGAGGCCGGGAAGGCGGAGGCGGGCCAGGCGGTAGGCGGGGCCAAGGAGCCCCTCCGCCTCCCGGGGGCGGGGCGGGGGAGGGGGGTCCAGGAGGGTGAGGGGCAAGAAGGTGGCCCGCCCCCCCCGGGCCTTGAGGTGGAGGATGGCCTCCTGGGCCGCCCTTTCGTCTTCGGCGAGAACCCACTGAAGCCTGGGCCCTAAGGCCACCTCCAGGGCGAGCTCCAGCCCCTTCTCTGGCCTTATCAGGTCCGCCACCACCCCTAGGATTCCAGGGAGGCCCCGCACCCGCCGGGGGCCTTCCTGGAGGTCGGCTCCGGAGGCGAGAAGCCCCTCCAGGCGGGAGCGCTCCCGCTCCAGGGCCAGGGCCTGGGCCTGGACCTCGCGAAGCCGGGCCTCCAGCCTGCGCCGCTCTCCCACCGCCTCCTCCAGGGCCCTCAGGGCCTCTTCCCAGCGCTTGAGCTCCCCCTCCAGCCTGGCCCGCTCCTCCAGGGCCTGCTGGTAGGCGAGGAGGCGCTCCTGGTGGCGGGCGAGCTCCAGCTCGTAGCGGCGCCAGGCCTCCTCCAGGCGGCGCTTCTCCGCCAGGAGCCGGGCCTCGGCCTCCTTCAGGGCCTTAAGGCGCCTTTCCGCCTCCTCCCGGGGCAGGGGGGGCGGGGGCGGCGGGGGGCCGGGGTCTTCGGGCGGGGGGCGGTCCAGGGCCTTGAGGACCCGGCCGAGCTCCCTGGCCTCGGCCCTTAGGGCCTCCCTTTCCTTGAGGCCGAGGCGGACCTCCTCCAGGCGCCTTCTCAGGGCTTCCTCCTCCTGGGCCAGGGCCTCCCGCCGGGCCTCGAGGGCCCGCCTCCTCTCTAGGAGCCCCTCCTCCTCCTGGGCCAGGGCCTCTAGGCGGGCTTCGGCCGAGGCCATCTCCTTCTCCGCCTCCTCCTTGCGGGCGAGGAGGAGGCTTCGCCTGAGGCCAAGGACGAGCCCGGCGAGCTCCCGGGCTTTCCGCGCCCGCTCCCCCTCGGCCTCGAGGGCCAAAGCCCTTTCCCTGAGCCCAGAAAGCTCCCTCTCCTTGGCCTCTAGGAGGGCCGTGGCCTCCTCCAGGCGCTCCAGGGCGGCGCGGGCGGCCTCGGCCACGGGGCGGAGCCCCGCGGCCTCCTCCAGGTGGCCGAGAAGGACCTCCTCGGGGGCCTCGAGGAGGGCCCCCACCTCCCCCTGGCCCACGATGGCGTACCCTCCCCGGCCGAGCCCGGTGCCCGCCAGGTGGAGGGCCAGGGCCTTGGCGCTTAAGGGGCGGCCGTTCACCCGGAAGAGGCTCCGCTCCCCCTCAATGCGGCGCTCCACCACCAGGCGCTCGCCCCCTCGGGAAAGCTCCAGGCGCACCTCGGCGAAGCCCGCCGGGGGCCTTCCCTCGGCCCCGTGGAAGAGGAAGGTCTTAAGCTCCTGGCCCCTGAGCTCCTGGGCCCGGGCCCCGGTGGCGAAGCGCAGGGCCTCCACCAGGTTGCTCTTCCCCGAGCCGTTGGGCCCGATGATGCCGGTGATGGGGTCGGGGAAGTCCAAGACCGCGCGCTCGGCGAAGGACTTGAACCCCTGGAGGACGAGGCGGTCTAAGCGCCAGGTTTCCTTCATGGCAGGGCGTAGGGCTGGCTCAGGTCCAGGTGGGCCAGGCCGGGGCTGGGTTTCCCCTCCACCAAGAACCGCACCTCCTTGGCCCCCGGAAAGGAGGCGAGGAGGGTGTAGGCCAGGCTGTAGAGGCGGTAGGCCTCCCCCCCCGCGTCCAGGCCCTGGGCGAAGTCCTGGGGCAGGTCCACCACCAGGGTCTTCCCCACCCGAAAGAGGGCCCTCGGGCGAGGGGCCTTTAGGGCCTCCGCCCAGACCCCTAAGGCCTTGGCCTCCGGGGTTTCCCCGGGGCCGAGCTCCAGGGTCAGGGTTTCCTTGAGGAAGCCCTGGGGGGGGTTGGGGCGGTAGAGGACCAGGGTCAGGGAAGAGGCCTGCTTTTCCTCGGCGGGCAGGGGCAGGATGGGGGCGGAGGGGCCCCCTTGGGCCCGCCAGTAGGCGAGGCTTCCCAGGAGGAAGACCAGAAGCCCGAGGAGGTTCCAGGGGGTCAGGAAGCGCCTCATGGGGCCTCCAGGTACTGGCGGATGCCCTGGGCCACGGCCTGGGCCAGGGTCTTGCGGGCTTCCTCGGTCCTGAGCCGCTCCGCCCCCACCTCCAGGACCACCGCCGCCCCCGGCACGTCGGTGAGGGCGTAGGGGCCCTCGGCCTGGGCCACCACCAGGCCCAAGGTGGAGAAGGCCCGGGCCAGGGCCTCCGCCAGGAGGCGAGGGTCCCCGGCGTAGACCCTGAGGAGGGCGGCCTGCTCCTTGGGGGCGGTTTTCAGGAGGGCCTCGGCGTTCTGGGCCAGGGGGGTGGAGCGGGTCTTGGCCAGGTAGAGGTTGAGGCCGCTTCCCCGGGTCACGTGGAAGGAGACCACCACCGAGGCGGTCCTCGCCTTTTGGAGGCGGGCCTCAAGGGGCAGGGTCTCGTCCCGGGTCCGGGTCAGGCGGCTTCCCGGCAGGCGGGCCGCTACCCGCCGGGCCAGGTCCAGGGTGAGGTCCTTTTCCTGTAGCCCCTCCACCACCAAGCCCGGGTCCGCCCCCCCGTGCCCAGGGTCCAGCAGGACCTGGGGGGTGGGCCTGGGCAGGGCCCCCCACTCCAGGGCCACCTGGCCGCCCCCGGGGTAGTAGAGGCGGTCGGGGGGGGTGTCCAGGGGCAGGAAGAGGCCCAGGGCCTTCTGTTCAAGACCCGGTTCCTCCCCTTGGGCCAGGAGGAAGAGCACCCCGCCCTCCTGCTTGAGGGCGTTGACCTCCCGGGAAAAGCGCAGGAGAATGCGCCTCGAGGTCCTTTCCACTCCCAGGAGCCTGGCCCAGGGGAGGCTCAGGGCCACGCCCACCTGGGCCCGGTACTGGAGCCCCAGGGCCTCTGCCAGGGGCCCCAGGGGGACGTAGACCCCGTCCTCCCGCTTCCAGGCGGCTCCCTTCTTCGCCGCCTCCTTTTCCTGGCCCAGGACGGGGAAGCTTCGGAAGCGGCTTCCCAGGCCCAAGGCCACTCGGTCCTCCCCTCGCCAAAGGGCAAGCCCCAGCCCCCGGGCCAGAAGCCGCGCCTCCCCGTAGGCCACCCCTAGGCCCCCGGGGTAAAGGGCCTCCCCGGCGAGGGTCCCCACCTGCAGGGGCTTGGGCGCTTGGGCCAGGGCCAGGGCCAGGAAGGGCAGGAAGGGCCAAAGCCTCATAGTTCCTCCAGGGCCCGCCTTAGGGCCTGCTTCTTGTCGTCCTCCTTCTTCTGGTAGGCCTTCTTGCCCCGGGCGAGGCCCAAAAGCACCTTGGCGTAGCCCCGCTCGTTGAAGTAGATCTTCAAGGGGACCAGGGTGAGGCCCCTCTGCTCCACCCGGCCCCTTAGCTTATTCAGCTCGTGGCGGTGGAGGAGGAGCTTGCGCTTGCGGCGGGGGTCCACGTTGGCGTAGGAGCCCTTCTCGTAGGGAGCGATGTAGAGGTTTTCCAGGTAGAGCTCCCCGTCCTCAAAGCGGGCAAAGCTTCCCGTGAAGTCCACCTTCCCCGCCCTCAGGGACTTGACCTCGGTCCCTTTGAGAGCGATGCCCGCCTCGTAGGTCTCCAGGATCTCGTACTCGTGCCGCGCGCGGCGGTTCTCCAGCACGGGGGCTATCTTACCACCCCATGCGGGCCCAAGCCCGCATGGGGGCCCCGGCGTTACCAAAGCCGGTAGAGGTCCTCCCGGCGGTGGTGGAGGAGGGGGTACTTCTTGCGGTAGGCCTCGAGGAAGCCCCAGTCGGGCTCGGCGAGGAGGAGGCCTTCCTCCTCCCGCCTCCCCAGGACCCGCCCGTCGGGGGAGATAAAGAGGGTGGGGCTTCCCGTGTCCGCGCGGCTCGCCAGGAAGAGGTAGGCCTGGTTCTCCGCCGCCCGGGCCCGGGCGAGGACTTCCAAGAGCCCGGCGTACGCCCCGGGCCAGGCCGCCCCCAGGAGAAAGCCTGTGGCGCCCTTTAGGGCGTAGGCCCGGAAGAGCTCGGGGAAGTCCAGGTCGTAGCAGAGGGCGAGGCCAAAGCTTTGGCCCCCGAAGGGGAAGAGGACGGGCTTTTCCCCGGGGCGTAGGCCCTCGTCCCCCTCCTCCCCCTCCGCCCGGTAAAGGTGGAGCTTGGCGTAGGTGGGGCCTTGGGGGAAGGCCTGGAGGCGGTTTTCCCCTTCCGCGAGGTGCCCGGCGAGGAGGAGAAGCCCCGCCTCCTCCGCCAGCTCCCCCAGGGCCTCGGAAAGCCCGGGCTCTTCCCGCTTCCCCAGGACGAGCTCAGGGAGGAGGAGAAGCTCTGCCCCCCGGTCTTTGGCCTCTTCGGCCAAGGGGCGGAGGACCTGGAGGAGCTCCCTTAGGCTTTCCCGCCTCCCCAGGTGGGCCAGGGCGAGGCGCATCAGCGGCCCAGGAAGCGCCAGGCGGTGGGAAGGAGGAGGGCGGCGAGGAGGGCCTTCGCCAGGTCCCCGGGAATGAAGGGGAAAAGCCCCATGGCCAAGAGGGCGGAAACGCCCCCGAACTTCCCCGCGCCCATGAGCCAGGCGGCGAGCCAGGGAAGCCCCACCAGGTAGAGGAGGGCGTTCCCCAGGAGCATGGCGAGGAGGGTGCCGAAAAAGCTCCGGTCCAGGCCGAAGCGCTCCACCAAAAGCCCCACGAGCCCCGCCGCCAGGGGGAAGGCCAGGAGGAACCCCCCGGTGGGCCCGAGGATCTTGGCGATCCCGCCCGTCCCCCCGGCGAAGACGGGGAGGCCCATGGCCCCCTCCACCAGGTAGGCGAGGAGGGAGAGGAAGCCCAAGCGGCTTCCCAGGGCCGCCCCCACCAGGAGGACGCCCAGGGTCTGCCCGGTGATGGGCACCGGGCTGAAGGGGAGGGGAAGGGCGGTCTGGGCGGTGAGGGCCACCAGGAGGCTTCCCGCGAAGACCAGGGCCAGGTTGCGGGCCAGGGTGGGCCTAGGCCAGAGGGCTTGGGAAAGGGTGGTTGCCTTCATAGGTACCTCCATGAGGACCGCCTCGAGGCGGTCGTAAACCAACATGCCCCAAAAAGGTTTACGCGTCAACCCCGAAGGGAAGGAGGGGCAAAAACTTATGGGAGAGGCCCTATACTAAGCCCATGGCCTCCCTTTGCCACCGAGGGGCCTAAGGAGGCGAGCTATGAAGGTAGGCATCAACGGATTCGGCAGGATCGGCCGCCAGGTCTTCCGCATCCTCCACGGGCGGGGCGTGGAGGTGGCCCTGGTCAACGACCTCACCGACAACAAGACCCTGGCCCACCTCTTGAAGTACGACTCCGTTTATGGTCGCTTCCCCGGGGAGGTGGGCTACGACGAGGAAAACCTCTATGTGAACGGGAAGGCCATCCGGGCCACGGCCATCAAGGACCCCAAGGAGATCCCCTGGAAGGAGGCCGGGGTGGAGGTGGTGGTGGAGTCCACCGGGGTCTTCACCGAGGCCGAGAAGGCCCGCGCCCACCTCGAGGCCGGGGCCAGGAAGGTCATCATCACCGCTCCCGCCAAAGGGGAGGACATCACCATCGTCCTCGGGGTGAACCACGAGCAGTACGACCCCGCCAGGCACCACATCCTCTCCAACGCCAGCTGCACCACCAACTCCCTCGCCCCCGTGATGAAGGTCCTGGAGGAGGCCTTCGGGGTGGAGAAGGCCCTCATGACCACCGTCCACTCCTACACCAACGACCAGCGCCTCCTGGACCTGCCCCACAAGGACCTGCGCCGGGCCCGGGCGGCGGCGGTCAACATCATCCCCACCACCACGGGCGCGGCCAAGGCCACCGCTTTGGTCCTCCCCTCCCTCAAGGGGCGGTTTGACGGGATGGCCCTCAGGGTCCCCACCCCCACGGGAAGCATCTCCGACATCACCGCCCTCCTCAAGCGGGAGGTGACCGCCGAGGAGGTGAACGCCGCCCTCAAGGCCGCGGCGGAGGGTCCTTTGAAGGGCATCCTGGCCTACACCGAGGACGAGATCGTCCTCCAGGACATCGTCATGGACCCCCACTCCTCCATCGTGGACGGGAAGCTCACCAAGGCCCTCGGCAACCTGGTGAAGGTCTTCGCCTGGTACGACAACGAGTGGGGCTACGCCAACCGGGTGGCCGACCTGGTGGAGCTCGTTCTCAAGAAGGGGGTTTAGATGCGCACCCTCAAGGACCTGGACCCCAGGGGCAAGCGGGTCCTGGTGCGGGTGGACTTCAACGTCCCTATCCAAGACGGAAAGGTCCAGGACGAGACCCGCATCCAGGAAAGCCTCCCCACCCTCCGCTACCTCCTGGAGGGCGGGGCCTCCTTGGTCCTCCTCTCCCACCTGGGCCGCCCCAAGGGGCCTGACCCCAAATACTCCCTGGCCCCCGTGGGCGAGGCCTTGGGGCGGCACCTTCCCGGGGTGCGCTTCGTGCCCCATAGCCCCGGCTCGGAGGAGGCCCAAAAGGCGGTGAGGGACCTCTCCCCGGGGGAGGTGGCCCTTCTGGAGAACGTCCGCTTTGAGCCGGGGGAGGAGAAGAACGACCCCGAGCTTTCCGCCCGCTACGCCAGGCTCGGGGAGGCCTTCGTCCTGGACGCCTTCGGGAGCGCCCACCGGGCCCACGCCAGCGTGGTGGGGGTGGCGAGGCTATTGCCCGCCTACGCCGGCTTCCTCATGGAGCGGGAGGTGCGGGCGCTCACCCGCCTCCTCCAGGACCCCGAGCGCCCCTACGCCGTGGTCTTGGGCGGGGCCAAGGTCTCCGACAAGATCGGGGTCATTGAGAGCCTCCTCCCCCGGATAGACCGCCTTTTGGTGGGCGGGGCCATGGCCTTCACCTTCCTCAAGGCCTTGGGCGGGGAGGTGGGGAGGAGCCTCGTGGAGGAGGACCGGCTGGACCTCGCCCGGGACCTCTTAGGGCGGGCCGAGGCCCTTGGGGTCCGGGTCTACCTCCCCGAGGACGTGGTGGCGGCGGAGCGCATAGAGCCCGGTGTGGACACCCGGGTCTATCCGGCCCGGGCCATCCCCGTGCCCTACATGGGCCTGGACATCGGGCCCAAGACCCAGGAGCTTTTCCGGGAGGCTTTAAGGGGCGTGCGCACCGCCTTCTGGAACGGGCCCATGGGGGTGTTTGAGGTGCCGCCTTTTGACCAGGGGACCCTGGCCGTGGGGCGGGCCCTGGCCGGGCTGGAAGGGGCCTTCACCGTGGTGGGCGGGGGGGACTCGGTGTCGGCGGTGAACCGCCTGGGCCTTAAGGACCGCTTCGGCCACGTGTCCACCGGAGGCGGGGCCAGCCTGGAGTTTTTGGAGAAGGGGACCTTGCCCGGCCTCGAGGTTCTAAAGTAACGCCATCTTGCTACCCCTTCCGACCGCCTCCCTCGGCCTCGCCCTCCCCTAGCCCGCAATCCGTAGGAGGGCGAGGAAGCTCTCAAGCTCCAGGCTTGCCCCGCCCACGAGCCCCCCGTCCACGTTGGGCATGGAGAGGAGGTCGGCGAAGTTCTTGGGGTTCACGCTTCCCCCGTAGAGGATGCGGACCCTTTGGGCGAAGGCCTCCCCGTACCGCTCCGAGAGGGCCTTGCGGATGGCCCGGTGCATGGCCTCGGCGTCCTCGGGGGTGGCGTTCTTCCCGGTGCCGATGGCCCAAACCGGTTCGTAGGCGATGACCAGGCGCTCGGGCGCGCTGGGCTCCACGCCATCCAGGCTCCCGAGAAGCTGTTTCAGGGTATAGGCCTCCGCCTCACCCTTTTCTCGGACCTCCAGGGGTTCGCCGACGCACAGGATGGGAACGATCCCCTCCTCCAGAAGCCTCTTGGCCTTCTCGGCCACCAGGGCGTCCGTTTCCCCGTGGTAGCGCCTCCTCTCCGAGTGGCCCACGATGGCGTAGCGGCAGCCGAGGTCGGAAAGCATCCGGGCTGAGACCTCCCCCGTGTAGGCCCCCTCCCTGTGGGGGGAGACGTCCTGGGCCCCGTAGGCCACCTCCGTGCCCGAGAGCACCTCCTTGGCCGCGGGGAGCATGGGGTAGGCGGGGAGCACCGCCGCCTCCGAATCTAGGGGAGGAAGGAGCCTTTTGAGCTCTGCGAACCAGACCCGGGCCTCGGAAGGGGTCTTGTGCATCTTCCAGTTGCCCGCCACAAGGACGCGCCGCATGGGGACATCTTAACGAAAACCCTCCTTGCGGATGGCCATGGGAACAACTTGGGGAAGGTCCAGGGGCCCACCCTAACCGGCGTGGTAGTCTCAAGGCATGACCCTCGAGGAAGCCCGCAGGCGGGTGAACGAGCTTCGGGACCTCATCCGCTACCACAACTACCGCTACTACGTCCTGGACGACCCCGAGATCTCCGACGCCGAGTACGACCGGCTTCTAAGGGAACTGAAGGAGCTTGAGGACCGCTTCCCCGAGCTCAAAAGCCCCGATTCCCCCACGCTTCAGGTGGGGGCGAGGCCCCTCGAGGCCACCTTCCGCCCCATCCGCCACCCCACCCGGATGTACTCCCTGGACAACGCCTTCACCCTGGAGGAGGTCCGGGCCTTTGAGGAGAGGGTAGAGCGGGCCCTGGGGCGGAAGGGCCCCTTTCCCTACACCGTGGAGCACAAGGTGGACGGGCTTTCCGTGAACCTCTACTACGAGGAGGGGGTCCTGGTCTTTGGGGCCACCCGGGGGGACGGGGAGGTGGGGGAGGAGGTGACCCAGAACCTCCTCACCATCCCCACCATTCCGAGAAGGCTAAAGGGGGTGCCGGACCGCCTCGAGGTCCGGGGCGAGGTCTACATGCCCATAGAGGCCTTCCTCCGGCTCAACGAGGAGCTGGAGGAGCGGGGGGAGAAGGTCTTCAAAAACCCCAGGAACGCGGCCGCAGGCTCCCTAAGGCAGAAGGACCCCCGGATCACCGCCAAGCGGGGCCTCAGGGCCACCTTCTACGCCCTGGGCCTCGGCCTGGAGGAGACGGGCCTCAAGACCCAGTACGAACTCCTCCTCTGGCTTAGGGAGAAGGGCTTCCCCGTGGAGCACGGCTTCACCCGGGCCGTGGGGGCGGAAGGGGTGGAGGCGGTCTACCAGGACTGGCTGAAGAAGCGGCGGGCGCTTCCCTTTGAGGCGGACGGGGTGGTGGTGAAGCTAGACGATCTTCTCCTTTGGCGGGAGCTCGGCTACACCGCCCGCGCCCCCCGCTTCGCCATCGCCTACAAGTTCCCCGCCGAGGAGAAGGAGACGAGGCTTTTGGACGTGGTCTTCCAGGTGGGGCGCACGGGGCGGGTAACCCCGGTGGGGGTCCTGGAGCCCGTCTTCCTGGAGGGGAGTGAGGTCTCCCGGGTCACCCTCCACAACGAGGCCTACATAGAGGAGCTGGACCTCCGCATCGGGGACTGGGTTTTGGTGCACAAGGCGGGCGGAGTCATCCCCGAAGTGCTCAGGGTCCTGAAGGAGAAGAGAACCGGGGAAGAGCGGCCCATAAGGTGGCCCGAAACCTGCCCCGAGTGCGGCCACCCCCTGGTCAAGGAGGGGAAGGTCCACCGCTGCCCGAACCCCTTGTGCCCCGCCAAGCGCTTTGAGGCCATCCGCCACTACGCCTCCCGCAAGGCCATGGACATCCAGGGCCTGGGGGAGAAGCTCATCGAGAAGCTTTTGGAGAAGGGGCTGGTCAAGGACGTGGCCGACCTCTACCGCTTGAGGAAGGAAGACCTGGTGGGCCTGGAACGCATGGGGGAAAAGAGCGCAGAGAACCTCCTCCGCCAGATAGAGGAGAGCAAGGGCCGGGGCCTGGAGCGCCTCCTTTACGCCCTGGGGCTTCCGGGAGTGGGGGAGGTCCTGGCCCGGAACCTGGCGGCCAAGTTCCAGACCATGGACCGCCTCCTTAAGGCCAGCCTGGAGGAGCTTTTGGAGGTGGAGGAGGTGGGGGAGCTCACCGCGAGGGCCATCCTGGAGACCCTCAAGGACCCCGCCTTCCGCGACCTGGTGCGGAGGCTCAAGGAGGCGGGGGTGGCGATGGAGGCCAAGGAGAAGGGGGGCGAAGCCTTAAAGGGCCTCACCTTCGTCATCACCGGGGAGCTTTCCCGGCCCCGGGAGGAGGTGAAGGCCCTCTTAAGGCGCCTTGGGGCCAAGGTGACGGACTCCGTGAGCCGCAAGACGAGCTACCTCGTGGTGGGGGAAAACCCGGGGAGCAAGCTGGAGAAGGCCAGGGCCCTCGGGGTCCCCACCCTGACGGAGGAGGAGCTTTACCGCCTCCTGGAGGCGCGGGCGGGGAGGAAGGTGGAAGAGCTCGTCTAAGGGGCCTCCCCGGGGCCGAAGAGCTTCTCCAGGGCCTCCTTCAGGCGGCTTCCCCCAAGGCCCAAGGAGGCGAGGGCCTTCTCGTAGAGCTCCGGGGTGAGGAGGCCCCTCAAGGCCCTAAGCTCCGTGCGGGAGAGGAGGGCGCCTTCCAGGACGTGCTCCTCAAAGGCGGCCCAGGCCAGGGGGACCCTGGCCTTGACGAGCTCGGCGATGGCCTGGGCGTACTGGCGGATCTCCCACTGGGCCTCGGGGGCGAGGCGGAGCTTGAGGAAGTGGAAGAGGTTGTGCAGGTCCTGCTTCCAGTAGAACTCGGTGTAGAGGTTTAAAGGGAGGACCATCCTCGCCATCTCCCGGGCCACGCCCTTTTGCAGAAGGACCTGGTAGGTCCCGTAGGCTTCCTGTTCCACCTTCCTCAGGAGGGCGAGGGCCTCCTCGTCCAAGAGGGCCCCCTCCGAGCCCTGCTTGTTCCTCGCAGCCTGCCTCCTGAAGGCCTCGGGCTCGTAGAACTCCTCCTTGAGGACGGAGTAGCGCCCCGAGACCTCGTTGACGCTCGCCGTGCGGTGGCGGAACCACTGGCGCACCACGAAAAGAGGGGCCTTGACGTGGAACTTGAACTCCACCATCTCAAAAGGGCTCGTGTGGCGGTGGCGCATGAGGTAGTCGATGAGGGCGGCGTCCTCCCGCACGGTCTTGGTTCCTTCCCCGTAGGAGACCCGGGCCGCCTGGACGATGGCCCGGTCGTCCCCCATCTGGTCCACCAGGCGCACGAAGCCCTTGTCCAGGACGGGGATGGCCCTTCCAGGCTCCATGTTTCCCAGTCTACTTGCCAGGTGCCCCTTTCCCCCTTACCCTTAGGGCATGCGGGCCAGGACCTCTTTCGCCTGCAAGCGGCGCCACTAGGGGCCTCCGAGGGCGATGCGCGAAGTGCGGGCTTGGCCCTTGGGGCTCGGAAGGCTTAGGATAAAAAGGCTTGCGGGCGCTTGGCGCCTTCTTTTGGAGGGATATGCTCACCTTACCCGATTTTCCCCTACCTAACGAGCGGGGCCGCTTTGGACCCTATGGGGGGCGGTACGTGCCGGAGACCTTGATCCCGGCCCTGGAGGAGGTGGAGGCCGCTTACCGGGAGGCCAAGAAGGACCCCGCCTTTTTGGCGGAGCTGGAGCACTACCTGAGGAACTTCGCGGGGAGGCCCACGCCCCTCTACCACGCCAAGCGGCTCTCCGAGCACTGGGGCGGAGCCCAGGTCTACCTCAAGCGGGAGGACCTCCTCCACACCGGGGCCCACAAGATCAACAACACCCTGGGCCAGGCCCTTTTGGCGAAGCGCATGGGCAAGAGGCGGGTCATCGCCGAAACGGGGGCGGGCCAGCACGGGGTGAGCGTGGCCACGGTGGCGGCCCTTTTCGGCATGGAGTGCGTGGTCTACATGGGGGAGGAGGACGTGCGGCGCCAGGCCCTAAACGTCTTCCGCATGAGGCTTCTTGGGGCCGAGGTGCGCCCCGTGGCCGCGGGGAGCCGCACCCTCAAGGACGCCACCAACGAGGCCATCCGCGACTGGATCACCCACGTGCGCACCACCTTTTACATCCTGGGCTCCGTGGTGGGCCCCCACCCCTACCCCATGATGGTGCGGGACTTCCAGAGCGTCATCGGGGAGGAGGTGAAGCGGCAAAGCCAGGAGCTTTTCGGCCGCTACCCCGACGCCCTCATCGCCGCCGTGGGGGGCGGGTCCAACGCCATCGGCCTCTTCGCCCCCTTCGCCTACCTTCCCGAGGGGGAAAGGCCCAGGCTCATCGGGGTGGAGGCGGCCGGAGAAGGGCTTTCCACGGGCAGGCACGCCGCGAGCATCGGGGCGGGGAAGCGGGGGGTTTTGCACGGGAGCTACATGTACCTCCTCTACGACCACGACGGCCAGATCACCCCGGCCCACTCCGTTTCCGCGGGGCTGGACTACCCGGGGGTGGGGCCGGAGCACAGCTACTACGCCGACACCGGCCTCGCCGAGTACGCCAGCGTGACGGACGAGGAGGCCCTGGAGGGATTTAAGCTCTTGGCCAGGCTCGAGGGCATCATCCCCGCCTTGGAGTCCGCCCACGCCATCGCCCACGCCGCCAAGGTGGTGCCGGAGATGGAGAAGGACCAGGTGGTGGTCATCAACCTCTCGGGCCGGGGGGACAAGGACGTCACCGAGGCCATGCGCCTCCTCGGGGGAGAGCTATGACCACGAAGGAGGCCTTCGCCAAGGCCAAGAGGGAGGGAAGGGCCGCCCTCATCCCCTACCTCACCGCGGGGTTTCCCAGCCGGGAGGGCTTTTTAGGGGCGGTGGAGGAGGTCTTGCCCTACGCCGACCTCTTGGAGATCGGCCTGCCCTACTCCGACCCCCTGGGGGACGGCCCCGTGATCCAGCGGGCAAGCGAAACCGCCTTGAGGAAGGGCATGAGCGTCCAGGGGACGCTGGAGCTCGTGCGGGAGGTGCGCGCCCTCACCGAGAAGCCCCTCTTCCTCATGACCTACCTGAACCCGGTTCTCGCCTGGGGGCCCGAGCGCTTCTTCAGCCTCTTCAAGCAGGCGGGAGCCACGGGGGCGATCCTCCCCGACCTCCCTCCCGACGAGGACCCGGCCCTGGTGCGCCTCGCCCAGGAGATCGGCCTGGAAACGGTGTTTCTCCTCGCCCCCACCTCCACGGAGGAGCGCATCGCCGCCGTGGTCCGCTACGCCACCGGTTTCGTCTACGCCGTCTCCGTCACCGGGGTCACGGGGGCGCGGGAAAGGCTTCCCGAGGAGGTCAAGGACCTGGTGCGGCGCATTCGGGCCAAGACCCCCATCCCCATCGCCGTGGGCTTCGGCGTGTCCAACCGGGCCACGGCGGAGCAGGCGGCGGTGGCCGACGGCGTGGTGGTGGGAAGCGCCCTCATCCGGGCCCTCGAGGCGGGCCACCCCCTGGGCCCCATCCTGGAGGAGGTCCGCCAGGGCCTTTACCTGAGGGAGGCCGCCCCCTAGGCCAGGGGCAGTTCCACGGGCTCCGGTTCCTTCAGGATGGCCTCGGGGTCCGGGTAGCGGAGGACGCGGTAGAGGGGGTCGCGCTCCGCGGGCTTGAACCCCGCGTCCACGATGTGGCGCACGATCTCGCGCACCGTGGCGTGGGTGCGCCCGTGCCCCCCCGCCGCCGAGACCACGTTCTCCTCCAGCATGGTGCTCCCGAAGTCGTCGGCCCCGTAGTAGAGGGCGGCCTGGGCCACCTTGAAGCCCAGGGTGGGCCAGGAGGCCTGGAAGTGGGCGAAGTTGTCCAGGGCGAGGCGGGCGATGGCGAGGGTCTTCAGGTACTCGTGGGCCGTGGCCCCGGGGGCCTTGCCCTTGAGGCGGGTGTGCTCCACCTGGAGGGTCCAGAGGGCGAAGGCGGCGAAGCCGTTCTTGTGGCGCTCCAGGGCCCTATCCTGCTGGGCGCGGAGGCCCAGGAGGTGGGCGGTCCTTTCCCTCGGCCCTTCCCCGAAGCCGATGACCATGCTGGCCAGGGTGTAAAGCCCGAGGGCCTGGGCCGCGTCCACGATGCGGTACCAGTCGGCGGTCCGGATGCGGGCGGGGGCGGCCTTAAGCCGCACCGCGTCCACCAGGATCTCCGCCCCCGCCCCCGGCATCCCGTCCAGACCGGCTTCCTTGAGCTTCTCAAGAATGGATTCGGCCCTGAGCCCAGTGAGCCTCTCCAGCCCCAGGATCTCCTCGGGGCTGAAGGCGTCTATGCGCAGGTCGGGGAAGCGCCCCTTGAGGTAGCGGAGGAGGTCCAGGTACCACTCCAGGGGAAGCTCGGGGTTGACCCCGCCCTGCATGAGGATCCGCCTGCCCCCCACCCCGTAGAGCTCCTCCACCTTCCTTGCGATCTCCTCGTAGCTCAGGGTGTAGGCGTCCTTTTGCCTCCTCGTGCGGTAGAAGGCGCAGAAGGCGCAGGCCACGGTGCAGACGTTGGTGTAGTTGATGTTGCGGTCTATGAGGAAGGTCACCACCTCGGGGTCGGTCTTCCTGAGGCGCACCTCGTGGGCGGCGGCGGCGAGCTCGGGGAGGGGCAGGTCAAAAAGGCTTAGGACCTCGGCCTCGGAAAGCCTCTCCCCGGCCACGGCCTTCTCCAGGACGTCCATGTACCCTATCCTACACCCGCGTTTTCCCGGGGGGGGTGGCCTCCGGTAAAATCGGGGCATGGAGCTCAAGCTCATCCCCATTGAGAAGCCCGAAAACCTGAACGTCATCCTGGGCCAGGCCCACTTCATCAAGACGGTGGAGGACCTCCACGAGGCCCTGGTCACGGCCGTGCCCGGCATCAAGTTCGGCCTCGCCTTCTCCGAGGCGAGCGGTAAGCGCCTCGTCCGCCGCTCGGGGACGGACGAGGCCCTGGTGGAGCTTGCCGTGAAGAACCTCCTCAACCTGGCCTCGGGCCACGCCTTCCTCATCGTCTTGGGGGAGGGCTTCTACCCCATCAACGTCCTCCACGCGGTAAAGGCCTGCCCCGAGGTGGTGCGGATCTTCGCCGCCACCGCCAACCCCCTCAAGGTGGTGGTGGCCGAGGAGGGGGAGCAGCGGGCCATCCTCGGGGTCATGGACGGCTTCACGCCCCTGGGCGTGGAGGACGAGGCCGAGGTGGCCTGGCGCAAGGACCTGCTTCGCCGCTTCGGTTACAAGCTATAATGCCCCTCATGGAAGGCACGCTGGCCCCAGACTTCGCTCTCCCCGACCAGGAGGGAAGGGTCCACCGCCTCTCCGACTACCGGGGGCGGTGGGTGGTCCTCTAC